>JANNKN010000758.1:0-3375 GCA_031396315.1 Deltaproteobacteria bacterium | reverse complement strand
CTCGGTGAAGTAAATGCCCTCATAGCCGAGTCGATCGCCGAGCCGCGCCTGCTCGCCGACCTCCGCGAGCATCTGCGAATACAGATCGCGGCGCAGACCCGCGCAGCCGGCCACGATCTCTGCGCGGCTGCCGATCGAAGGCAGATAGAACAGCGAGGTCTTCATACGCGATCCCCTAATAGCGGTCGAACCTCGGCGGCGAAGCGAGCGAGCTGCTCCTCGCGCTCCTCCGGGCGACCAACGACGTCGACGATGATGTTGCGCACGCCGGCGCGGTGAAGCTCTGCGATCCGCGCCGCCACGTCGGCCGGCTTGCCGAGCGCGGCGTAGCGCGCGGCCGCCTTGCGGAAATCCATCGCATAGCGGCGTGAGAGATGCTCGGTCGCGGCGTCGAGCGCTTCTTCGGTGCTGTTACGGACGAGCGTGAAGAGCAGGTGCCCGGTGTGGAAGCGCGCGAGGGAGCGCTTCGCCGCCGTGGCCGCCGCGGCGATCTTCTCGAGCCCTGCGCGATACTGCTCCGCCGTCACGACGTACGAGATCCAGCCGTCGGCGAGCCGCCCGGTGCGCGCGAGCGCGGCGTCACTGCGCCCGCCGCAGTAGATGGGCAGATCGCGCTGCGCAGGGGTCGGCAGCATGCGCACATCGCGCAGTGGATAGAAGCGTCCGTCGTGTGTCACGCTCTCGCCGCTCCACAGCCTGCGCAACAGCTCGATGCCCTCACCGAGGCGTGCGCCGCGCTCTGCTAGCGGAACGCCGCAGGCCGCGTACTCGTTCGCGAACTCACCGCCGACGCCCACGCCGAACTCGAGCCGCCCGCCGAGCATGCGGTCGAGTGTCGCAACCTGCTTTGCGACAGGAACGGGATGGCGCAGCGGTAACAAGTACACGGAAGTGCCGAGGCGCAGCTTCTTCGAGAACGCGCCGAGCATCGCGAGCTGGATCAGCGGGTCGTAGATCGGAATCGTGAACGCGACGTGATCCCCCACCCAGAGCGAATCCCAGCCCTGCGCCTCCGCACGCTCGGCGGTCGCGCGCGCGCCGTCGACGTTCGCGGCGGTGGTGATGAAGCCGTAGGTGAGGGCGGGGGAGAGGGGGAGATCCATGTGGGCACGGTAGGCCGCGGCGCGGGCGCGGCGCACGTCGCCGGCGAAGCGAGTTCGGCTACTGCGCGGTGAACGCCTCTCGCGTGCCGTTCACGTCGAGCGTGTACGCCTTGCCCGGTTCGAACTCGCTGCCCAGCGCGACGGCGGTCTCGTGCTCGCCATAGATCATCGTGCACGCCATGTCGCCGCCCGCGGGCCGCGTGTTGAACACGTCGACGGAGATCGAGTCGCCGTCGCGCCACAGCTCGGCGCGCGCGAACCGCGCGCAGCCATCGGGCAGCGCCGACGTGATGTCGACGAAGTATTGGGGTGGAAACGACTCCGCGACGCGCAGCTCGACGCGCACGATCGGCGCTCGCACCTCCGCGCGTGCCTCGCTCGGCGGGGGCGCAGAAGACGGGCGCACGGGCTCGGCGCGAAGGGGCGGAACGTCGGGCGGCTCCGCGCACGCAACGGACGCCGCGCAAACGATTGCAACGAGAGCCAGCGACGCAGACGGACGGACTCGGGTCGTCATTTCGCGAGAGTAGGGCCCAGCTCGGATCGGAGCAGGGGCCGACGCGCCTCACGCGCCAAAGATCCCCGCTTCCACGTCCACGCCCACCGGCGCGTGATCGCTGCCGAGCACACTCGGCTGGATGAACGCTCCGCGCACGAATGGCATCGACTCGGGCGACGCGAGCACATAATCGATCCGCCATCCGATGTTTTTCTCGCGCACGCCGAAGCGCTGGCTCCACCACGAATAGTGCCCGCCGCCGGGCTCGAACGCGCGGAAGGTGTCGACGAAGCCCGCCGCGAGCCAGCGCGCGAGCTCGCGGCGCTCGTTCGGGAGGCAGCCGCTGGTCTTGCGGTTCTCCTTCGGGCGCGCGAGATCGAGATCGGTGTGCGTGGTGTTGAAGTCGCCCATCACGAGCAAGTGCGCGCCGTCCGCGCGCAGCTTCTCGAGCCGCTCGAACACGCGCTTGTAGAAGCGCAGCTTGAACGGCACGCGCGAGTTATCACGCTCCTTGCCGTTGCCGTTCGGGAAGTAGACGTTCGCGACGACGAGCCGGCCGAAGCGCGCGAGCTGCAGGCGACCCTCCGCATCGAAGGGGCGATGCGCGAGCGACGCGTCCACCGCCTCCGGCGCCCGCCGCGCGTACAGGCCGACGCCGCTGTAGCCGGGCCGCTCGGCCGCCACGAAGTGCGTGTGCCAGCCGCGCGGCGCCGCGATCCGCCGCGGCAGGTCCGTGTGCTGCGCGCGTACTTCCTGTACGCCGACGATCTCCGCGTCGCTGCGATCGAGCCAACGCCGGAAGCCCTTCGCGTCGCAGGCGCGCAGGCCGTTCACGTTCCAGGAGAGGATGCGGTGGAGAGGCATGAGGCGAGCGTGTCGCAGGCGCGCGAAGATGGCGAGGGCCCGCATGAGTCATGGTCGCGCGATGGCGTCTGGCGGCGATACGATGGAAGCGAGCGCATTCGACGCCCAACGCCGCGAGCAGCCCCGCGCTTGGCTTCGCACGAGCTACGCGCAGCGCTTGGCGTGGCTCGAGCAGGCGAAGCGCTTCGCTGCAAAGGCGCTCGCGGCGGCGGCTGCGCGCGACTCGCGAACGCGCTGACTCGCGCGGCCCGACCGCTCAGCGACTCGCGTCGAACGCGATGCCGCGCTCGACCTGAGAGATCGCGCGATCCACGAGCGCGATCGCACGCCCGCGATGCCCGCCCTTGTTGGCGCGCGCGTCCGCTAGCAATCCGCGCGCAGCGCGCAGATGATCGAGCGCCGACTGCATGTGCGTCTGGCCGCCGCCGGTGACGCAGCCGAGTGCGAAGCTGCCGAGCATTCCGGCCGCGAGCAGCGCGCGCATCAGTGGCGCCGATCGAAGCGCATGCCCTCTCGCACCTGCCCGATCGCTTCGTCCACGAGCGCGAGCGCCTTGGCGCGGTGGCCGCCCTTGTCGGCGGCGGCTTGGGTCAACTCGCGGCGCGCGACCTGCAAGTGGTCTAGCGCCGCCTGCATGTTGGGCTGCGCGGCAAGCGCACGACCCGCGAGAAAGCATGCCCCCAAAGCGAACACGGCGAGCACGACGCGAAGCAAACGTTCCATCGACTCTCCTCCAACCAGGCCGTGTGAACCGCGACCATCGCGGATGAAACTCACTTCAGCGAGTCGAGTTGCGGTGCAGCATGACCGCCGGGATGACTTCGGATCCTCGACGATCCGCTGGGCGACCCTCCGTCCGCACACCCGCCGACCGCGAGCGAAGGCGCGCGCCGACGGGAGCGGCGTCGC
>JANNKN010000736.1:0-2049 GCA_031396315.1 Deltaproteobacteria bacterium | reverse complement strand
GGTCGATCACAATGACGGGCGTGCGTCCGAGCCGCTGCGCAAGCAGCGCCGTCTCGATGTAGGCGCGGTCCTTGTAACCGTTGCAGATGATCAGCGCGTTCGGCGTGTCGAGCAGCGCGAGCGCAATCAGCAGCTCCGGCTTGCTGCCGGCCTCGAGGCCGATGCCGTGCTCGGCGCCGAACGTGACGAGCTCCTCCACTACGCGGCGCTGCTGGTTCACCTTGATGGGATAGACGCCGCGAAAGTTTCCGCTGTAGTTGTACGCGGCGGCCGCGGACTTGAAGGCATCGGCGAGTCGATTCACGCGGGCGTTCAGGATGTCCGGAAAGCGCAGCAGCATGGGGCTGCGCAGGCCGCGCTGGCGTAAATCTTCGACGAGAGCGGGGAGAGCGATCGCGGGGCCACCCTCTCCGCGCGGCCGCACTTCCAGCTGGCCGCTGTCGTTGACGCTGAAGAAGCCGCGTCCCCAGTTCTGAACATTGTACGTCTCGAGGCTGTCGCGGATCGTCCAGGCATGCATCGTTATTAGGTGGCTACCTCGCCGGTTCGGGCAGCGGTTCGTCCCGCTGCTCTTGTGTGGTCAGATCCTTGATGCGCACGACGCCGCGCGCTCGCTCTTCGGGTCCGATCATGTAAACGTGCCGCGCGCCGGCTTTGTTCGCATCGGCGAACACGCGCTTCGGTTTGAGCGCGCCGAGCACGAGCTCGACGAGCTTGCCCTGGCGGCGTAGCTCGCGCGCGAGCCGGATCGCGATCGTGCGCTCTTCTTCACCGAGGGGGAAGACGACCGCGTCGAGCGCGCGAGCGGGCTGGGGGAGCTTGCCTCGCTCGGCGAGCAGCTCGGCGATCACGGCGTCGCCGAAGCCGAAGCCGACCGCCGGCAGGGGCCGGCCGCCGAGCGTCTCGAGCAGCCGGTCGTAGCGCCCGCCGCCACAGACGGCGCGCAGCTCGCCGGCCGCGTCGAAGGCCTCGAACACGACGCCCGTGTAGTAAGCGAGGCCGCGCACGACGGAGGCGTCGAAGGCGACCCGGTCCGCGACACCATAGGCGCCGAGCAGCTCGAACAGGCGCCGCAGCTGGGCGAGCGCCGGAGACTCCGCGCCCGCGAGCCGCGCCGCGTCGTCGAGCCCGCGCGCCTCGAGTAGGGCGACGACGGATTCCGCGTCGCTGCGCGAAAGCTGCACCGTGCCGGCAGCCTCGGTGAGCTGCTCGATCACCGCGTCGCGCCCGATCTTCGGCAGCTTGTCGACGATCACGCACAGCGGCGCGAATGCTTCCGGCCGCTGCGCGAGCACGCCCGCGCGCAGGCTCTCCTCGAGCAGCGCGCGGTGGCTGAGGCGCATCTTCACGTCGCCGGGCGCGAGGCCCATCGCGTCGAGCGCGTGGAAGATCGCCGCGATCAGCTCGGCCTCGGCGGTCACGTCGGGCTCGCCCCAGACGTCCATGTTCCACTGATAGTGCTCGCGGCGGCGCCCGCGCGTCATGCGCTCGTAGCGCCAGCACTGCGGAATCGAGAACCAGCGCAGCGGGAGCCGCAGCGCGCCTTGGCGGGCGATCACCATGCGCGCGAGCGACGGCGTGATCTCCGGGCGGAGCGCGAGGTGCCGCTCGTGCAGCTGGAAGTGGTAGAGCTGCTCGACGATCTCCTCGCCGGCTTTGCGCATGTACAGCTCGGCGTGCTCGACGATCGGCGCGTCGACCTCTTCGAAGCCGAAGGCGAGGGCGCTGCCGCGGAAGCGCTCGAAGAGCCAGCTTCGCAGGCGGAGATCTTCGGGGTAGAAGTCGCGCGTGCCGCGCGGAGGGGCGAGCTCGGTCACGCGCGCGAGTTAACACCCGCGCGCTCGGAGGGCCAGCGCCTCCCGGCGAGCGCCGCGAAAGGCGCTCGTACGCACCCGGGGTCTGACCCCGGTTCAGATTCGTGGCGGCACCGGTTACGTCGTGAACACTCCAGGCAACGCGACGGTGAATATCACGGATAACGACCTGCCGGTCGTCACCGTCGGCTTGAGTGACGCCGCGTTCGCTGAACCTGGCGATGCGGGCCAGTTC
>JANNKN010000139.1:0-8892 GCA_031396315.1 Deltaproteobacteria bacterium | reverse complement strand
GGTGGCTCGGCGATCGTGGAGTTCGCGCTGCAAGTCCCAGGCACCTACATCCTCGTCGACCACGCGATCTTTCGCGCCTTCAACAAGGGCGCGCTCGGCATGATGAAAGTCACCGGGCCGGAGGACGCCGCGATCTATTCGGGCCGCGAAGTGGACGAGGTGTATCTCGCCGAGCGCTCTGCGAAAGCGACCGAGGCGCTCAAGGAGGTCGGCGCCGATGGCGACTCGCTGGCGGCGCGGATGGCGCGCGGCAAGGCCGCCTACCTCGGCACCTGCTCGACCTGCCATCAGCTCGAAGGCCAAGGCCTGGCGTCCGTCTTCCCGCCGCTCGCGCGCTCGGACTACCTAATGGCCGACAAGCAGCGCTCGATCCGCGTCGTGCTCGAGGGCCTCTCGGGGCCGATCGCCGTGAACGGGCAGCCGTTCGACAATGTGATGCCGCCGCTTGCAAACCTCACGGACCACGAGATCGCCGACGTGCTCAGCTACGTCCGCAACAGCTTCGGAAATCGCGGCGACGCGGTGACGGATGAAGAGGTGGCGAAGGTGCGGAACGCACTGAAGGCGCCTCGCGGCGAGGGGCATCCTTGAGCCTCGCCGCCGGCGCACTGCTCTCGGTGCTGCTCGCCGCGGCTCCGGCGGCCGCAGACGGAATGGTGCGCGTTCCGGGCGCCAGCTACGCGCCGTTCTATCCGGCTGCGGGCGAGCCGCCGCGCAGCGTCGCACCTTTCTGGCTCGACGAGCTCCCCGTCACGAGCGACGAGTTTCTCTCTTTCGTGCGTGCGCACGAGCGCTGGCGACGCTCGCGCGCGCCGCGCCTGTTCGTGGACGACGCCTACCTCTCGAGCTGGGCCGGCGATCTCGAACTCGGAGCCGATGTCCGGCCCGGCGCGCCGGTGACGTTCGTGTCGTGGTTCGCCGCCTCGGCCTACTGCCGAGCCGAGGGCAAGCGTCTCCCGAGCGAGGCCGAGTGGGAGCTCGCTGCGAACCCGCCCGAGGCGAACGCCGCGGAGCAGGCCGAGGCGGAGCGCAGGATCCTCGCGTTCTATGCGCGGCCCCGCGGCGAGTTGCCGCGCGCGGGCCAGACGCCGCCCAACGCCTACGGCCTGCGCGATCTGCACGGCGTGCAGTGGGAATGGATCGCGGACTGGAACGCGAGCCTCGCGCTGCCTGATAACCGCCAGGATCGCGACGCCGAGAACGAGCTGTTTTGCGGCGGCGCAGCTGCGGCCGCGAGCGATCCGGCGCGCTACGCGACCTTCATGCGCTTCGCTTTTCGCGCCAGCCTCGAAGCGACCTATGCGCTCCACCACCTCGGCTTTCGTTGTGCGCGGAGCGAGCCATGACGGCGCACACGCCGCGTCGGCTCGTGGCTTTGGCGCTGCTGCTCGCAGCGCCCGCGTGCGCCGATCGCGAGGCGGCACCTCCGCAAGCGGCGCCTCCGCAGCCGGCTCGAGCGGATGGCGTGGACGCGCTCGCGGCGCACGTCCACCGCGAGCTCGCAGGGAGTGAGGTACCGGGGCTTTCGCTCTATCAGCTCGAGGGCGCGTGGACGACCGCATCGGGTAGTTCTCAGGAACTCTCTGCGCTGGCCGGTCATCCGATCTTGTTACTGCTCTTCTACGGCAGCTGTGAGACGGCCTGCCCTGCGCTGGTTCACGATCTCGAGCGTGTCGCCGCGCTGCTCGGTCCAGCCTCCGAGGTTCGCTTTGCGCTCGTCACCTTCGACCCGGAGCGCGACACGCCCGAACGGCTCGCCGCTTATGCCACCGCGCGTCACCTCGAGTCGCCGCGCTGGACGCTGCTGCATGGCGCTCCCGATCAGGTGCGCGAGCTCGCGGCCGCGGTCGGCGTGCGCTACCGCGCGATTGGCGACGGCCAGTTCAGCCACACGATGCGGATTCTGCTGCTCGATCGACGCGGCATTCCGATCGAGCATTGGGATGGACTCACGCGCGCGATCGAGCCGATCGCGCAGCGCGCGAGCGAGGCCGCCGCGGATTCTCACTGATGCGGCCGCTCGCGCAGCGAGAGCCAGAACGCGATCGCGACGAGTGGCACCGCGATCAATGCGCCGTACTTGCCAGGCGCATCGACACCGAGCGGTTTCCAGATCCATAACAGCCACGCGCCCGCCAGCTGCTTCGCCAGCAGGAGCGCGAGTACGCTGGGAACCCAGCGGCGGTAGCGCGTCACGGCGCCGAGCAGGATCACGCCCCACGCGAGTTGATCGATGCCGACCGCCGCGAGCAAGCTGACGATCGGCGCGCCGTTCGCGCTGAGGTCGATGCCGGCGATGCTGCCAGCGCCCGAGTCGCCGCGGAAGACGTGCACGCCGCCACGAAACGCGTTGAGCGCGATCTGGAGCCAGAGGAACACGATCGCGAGCGGCGACCCGCGGTAGTCATTGTCCGGGGCGGGAAGAATGCGCAGCGCGGCGCTCAAGCGCGCGGGCTCCGCGCGATGAAGTCGAGCGCGATGCGTGCGAGCGCTTCGCCCGCGTCCTCTTGCACGAAGTGGCCTGCGCCGCGGATCGTCGTGTGCGGCTGCCCCTTCGCGCCTGGCACCTCTTCCTGGAATCGCGTGTGGAGGCCGGCCGTCACCGGGTCGCCATCGCTGAACGCGGTCAGGAACGGCTTCGTGAAGCTTCGCAGCGCACTCCACGCACGCCGGTTATCAGGGATCGCGACGTCGTCTGGAATGATCGGCACGAGCGTCGGGAAGCGCCGCGCTCCCGCGCGGAAGGCCTCGTCGGGAAACGGCGCCGCATAGGCCGCGAGCTCCGCCGCGGTGAGCCTCGGGCACTGCATCTGCATCACGCCTTCCGGCGTGAACTGCGGCGACTCCGCGCAGTGCTTCTGCCAATGCATGAACGCCGGCGCGCCCCCTTTCGCCGCGGCCATGAAGCCCTGCGCGACATCGAGCATCGTCTGCGGGACCGGCAGCGACGCGTAGAGCGCGCGCAACGCCGGCGCCGCGCTCTCGGGAATCCCGTTCGCATCGGGCAGTCCCGTATTCGAGGTGATCACGCGCGCAAACCGGTCCGGTGCTTCCGCGACGACGCGCAAGCCGATCAAGCCTCCCCAGTCCTGACAAATCAGCGTGATGTCGCGCAGATCGGCGGCCTCGAGGAAGCCACGCAACCAGGCAACGTGCCGCGCGTAGCTGTAATCGGTGATGCGCGTCGGCTTGTCCGAGCGGCCGAAGCCGATGAGATCCGGCGCGACGACGCGGCGGCCCTCGGCGACGAAGATCGGAATCATCTTGCGATAGAGATACGACCAAGTCGGCTGCCCGTGCAAGCAAAGGATCGGCGCGGCGTCGCGTGGACCCTCGTCGACGGTGTGCATGCGGAGCGAGCCGCCCTCGCCGTCGGCCACGCTCACGTAGTGCGGCGCGTACGGCCAGCCAGGCAACGCGCGGAAGCGTTCGTCGGGAGTGCGCACGAATTCCATTGGGCACCGCTTATTGGGTGCGCGTGGTAGTCGCGAGTAGCCACTGGCCTTCGAGGCCCGCAGCGCGGTGCACACCGATCGCGGCGACCTCCGGGCTCGTCGCGATCTCGACGAATGCCTTGCGCGACGGGTACTCGACCAGCGCCGCCATTTCGAATCCGTCGGCGCCGTGGCCGATCACCTGCCCGTCGATGCGGCCCATCCAGATGAATCGCCCGCCGCGCGATTCGACGAGCTTGCGCATCTCGCTGCCGTAACGCAGATAGGCCTCCTGCCCGCTCACACCTTCGTCCGGCGCCGTCGCTTGCGGCTTGAAGCGCAGCAGGTTCAGCATCACGACCGGTTCGCCGTTCGGACCCTGCAGCAACGCCTCGAGCTGTTCCTTCTCGGGATAGAGCGCGATCATTGCATTTCTCCTTTTGTGGCACATAGAATGCCACAAAGCGTGGCGACGTGGTGCGGCCATCGTGCCCGAAGAGGAGTCGACGATGCGCAGGTTCGCCGTGGGGATCGCGCTCGTCGCCGTGCTCGCGGCACTCGCATGGCTGAGCCGCCAAGAGCTGCTGATGCGCGTGCCGGGGATCATCGGCCGCATCGTCGACCCGGTCGGCGAGAACGTGCCGGTGGTCTGGGAGCCGGGACCGGCGCACGCGCCGAGCGGGCCGCGTCCGCCGAACATCGTCGTGATCGTCGCCGACGACCTCGGCTACAACGATCTCAGCTTCGCCGGAGGCGGCGTCGCGAATGGCGCCGTGCCGACGCCGCAGATCGATGGTATCGCGCGCGCCGGCGTCGAGTACACGCGCGGTTATGCCGGCAACGCCACCTGCGCGCCCTCGCGCGCAGCGATCCTGACGGGCCGCTACCCGACGCGCTTCGGCTTCGAGTTCACGCCGGCACCGAAGGCCTTCATGCGCCTGATCGCTTGGATGCGGCGCAACGAGGCGATCCCGCCCGTCTACTTCGCGGACCGCGAGGGCGCGGTCCCGCCCGTCTCCGAGCTCGGCGTCCCGCCGTCGGAGATCACGATCGCCGAGCTGTTACGGGAGCGCGGCTATCGCACGCTCGGCCTCGGCAAGTGGCACCTCGGCGAATCCGCGGATTTCGAGCCGACGGCACAGGGCTTCGACGAGTATCTCGGATTCCTGGCGGGCGCCTCGCTCTACCTCGACGAGGACGACCCGAACGTCGTGAACTCGATGCAGGACTTCGACCCGATCGACAAGTTCCTGTGGGCGAACCTCACGTTCGGCGTGCGCAAGGACGGTGAGCGCTTCGCGCCAGACGCATACATGACCGACTACCTCGCGCGCGAGGCCGCGAGCGCGATCGCCGCGAACAAGAATCGGCCGTTCTTTCTGTACCTCGCGTTCAACGCGCCGCACACGCCGCTCCAGGCGCTGCGCAGCGATTACGACGCGCTGCCGCAAATCGAGAATCACACGCTGCGCACCTACGCCGCGATGATCCGCGCGCTCGACCGCGGCGTCGGCACCGTGACCGAGGCGCTGCGCGCGAACGGCCTCGAGGAGAACACGCTGGTGATCTTCACGAGCGACAACGGCGGCGCGGAGTACGTGGGCCTACCCGATCTCAACAAGCCGTTTCGCGGCTGGAAGATGACGTTCTTCGAAGGCGGCGTGCGCACACCGTTCTTCGCGAAATGGCCGGCGCGGTTGCCGGCCGGCGTGCGCTTTCACACGCCCGCCGCGCACGTCGACATCTTCGCCACCGCCGCGGGCGCCGCGGCTGCGCCGCTGCCGAGCGATCGCGTGATCGACGGCGTCGATCTCGTAAAGCTCGCGCGCGGCGAGGCGCAGGGCCGCCCACACGACGCGATCTTTTGGAGAAGCGGCCATTACCGGGTGATCCTCGCGGACGACTGGAAGCTGCAAGTCTCCGAGCGTCCGAAGAAAATCTGGCTATTCAACCTGGGCGCCGACCCGACCGAGCGCAACAACTTGGCAGACACGCGCCCTGACAAGCGGGCCGAGCTCGCCGCGATCCTCGCCGAGCACGAAGCGCAGATGGTGCTGCCGCTCTGGCCCGCCCTGATCGAGGGCCCGATCGCGGTCGATCACACGCTCGCCGAGCCACTGAAGGCGGGGGACGACTTCGTATACTGGGCGAATTGAGGAGCGGTCGAGACGCCGTCATGTGCGACACGATGCAGGTCGCGTGGAGTGTGCTCGACCAGCCGCTCCTTGCCGGCGCGGAGCCCTTGCTTCCCTTCGCGTTCGCCGCGGTCGCATGGGCTGTGTCACGGCGATCGCGTAGGACGAAGCGCAGGCTCGATCGACTCCTCGCGATCGCCTGCGCGGTCGGCGCTGTGATCGGAGCAATTGGCGAGGGCAACGTCGTCTATCAACGCTGGTCATGCATGCGCTGGCTTCGAACGGGCGAGTTCGCCGTGGTCGAGGGAACCGTGGAGGACTTCGTGCCGATGCCTGCGGCGGGGCATGCGAACGAGTCGTTCTCAGTGGACGACGTGCGGTTCTCGTACTCCGACTACAACCTCTCGACCGGCGCGTTCAACAACACCGCATCGCATGGCGGTCCGATTCGCGAGGGACTTCGCGTTCGGGTCTCTCATCACGAGGGACGAATCCTCGAGCTCGAGATCTGCCGCTGAAGCGCGACCGTCGGCGAGCGGGGTGGAGGCATCAACCCGGCCGCCGCCGCTCACTCGACCCCGATCGCACGCTCGATCCTCTTGTCCGGCACGAGCCACAGCAGCGCGACACCAACGTAGATCGCGCCTGCGATCCACGGCACGACGAACGACGCCGCGATCGCGAGCGCATAGAGCAACGGCGAGAAGCGCCCCTTGCGATCGCCGCCAACCGCAGCCGCGAGCACCGAGCCCACGCCCTGATGCCGAATGATGGTGCGCTGCAGCACCTGGTAAGCGAGGGCCGCGCACAGCATCACGATGCCGTAGAGCGCGAGCGGCATGGCGGCGAACCCGTTCTCGCCCAGCCAGGCCGTGACGAACGGGATCAAGGAGAGCCAGAACAGCAGATGCAAGTTCGCCCAGAGGATCGAGCCGTTCGTGGTCGTGAGCATCTGGAGCATGTGGTGGTGGTTGTTCCAATAGATCCCGACGTAAACGAAGCTGAGCGCGTAGCTCAGAAATTCGGGCAGCAGCGGCGCGAGCGCGCGCAAGTCTGCGGTGTGCGGGGCCTCGAGCTCGAGCACCATGATCGTGATGATGATCGCGATCACGCCATCGCTGAAGGCTTCGAGCCGACTCGTCTCCATGGCGCTCACGCTGGCTCGGCGGGCGCGGCGCGCGAGAAAAATGCGCGCCATACGAACGGCACGAACAGCCCGTAATAAAGCTGATTCGGCACGAGCCGCACCGGCCAGCCCGCGTCGATGCCGCTGAGGATCAGCACATCCGCGGCGGCCCACAGCCCGTAGTAGGCGGCCATGAAGCCGAGCACCTGCCGCACGAAGTCCGCGCGACGCGGGTGCGTGAGCGCGCTGGGCAGCGCGAAACGCGCGAGCGCGAACGCGAGCCCGAGCGAGACGAGCTCGTGCGTGAGCCACATCGCTTGTGCCGGCCCGCCGCGCGACGCGACGAGGCCGGCCAGCGCGGGTGCGATCGTCGAGAGCGCAGCGGCTTCGAGCGCGGCGCGCGCAGTCGACTGTCCCGGCGTGCGGAAGCGCAACACCAGCCAGTAAACGCGGAAATCGCCGAGCAGCACGAATACGAGCCCGAGCGTTTGCGACGCGAAGGGCGAGCCGAGCGCCTTCGCGAACGGACCCGTTGCGAGCGGATCGAGCATGGTCTCGACGAGAAACAACGTCGTCCACATCGACACGAACGGCGCGAGCGCGGGATCGACTCCGCCGCTGCGCGGGTCGCGCACGATCGCGCGGTAGAGCGCGAACGCGAAGGGCACCGCCATGACGGCCCACGGGAATTGCCAACCGGCGTCGTAGAACTCCTGCCAAGACGGCGCGCTCAAGCGTGCTGCTCCCCGGTGGGCGCGCGCCCGCCGTGTTCGTGGCTCCTAGTCGCTTGGCCCCCAGCCGCGTGGCTCCCAGTTGCGTGGCCCGGGCTCGCGAGCGCGCGAAGGGAGTGCTCGATGCGGCTCCACACGCGTGCGCGATCGAGCGCCGCGTTGCACCAGCCGCTGGTGATGCAAAACGCGACATCGTGCGCGCCGCAATGGTGGCGCGCGTGCGCCTCCGGCGTGATCGCGACGCCGAGGCGCCGCAGCGCGCGCGCGATTTTCGGCGCGCGCGCCATGTGCGCCCAGCGGTGGATCTGGTTGGTGGCGAACAGGCCGACGCACGCACTCATTAGGCCCGAGAATGCCGCGCTCGGCAACAGCGCCTCACCGAACAGCGGCGCGAGCCCGCCGCCCGCCGCGAGTAGCGGCGTCAGCGCGAGCGCGTTGTTGCCTGAGAGCTCGACGAAGCCGTGCGCCGCGATCGCGCCTGGGTCGGCGTGATGCGCGCGGAAGGGCCGAATCACCGCAGGCCCGAACAGCGGAGTCTGCTCGCTCCCGAAGCGATCGCACAGGAAATGCACGAGGCCGCTGCCGAAATCCGCGAACGCCCAGCCTGCGAGGGCGGAAAGCGCAAGCAGGGGTGCCCAAGCCAGCGGGGGGAGCGACTCGATGCGCGCGAGCGCGAGGGACGCGAGGCCGGCGGCGAGCGCGAGCGAGAGCCAATCGAGCGCGCACACCCAGCGAATCCGCGGCTTCGAGTCCTCAGGCCTCATCGGAAGTTGCCGTGCCTACTCGTCGGAAGTTGCCGTGCCTGCCCTCGCCGGCGGCGAACTTCGCGGCGCCGCGCGCGCCCTCACCACTCTCCATCACCGCGAAGCCGTGGCGATACTCGTTCGCGAGCGCCGCCGCTTCGGGCAGGCTCCATTGCTCGAGCGCGCTGCGTCGGTCCGCGCGCATACAGGCCTGCGGAAATGCCGCGATCTCGGCGGCGAGCTGCTCGGCCGCTGCGCGCGCCGCACCGTTCGCGACGACCCGATCGGCGAGCCCCATCCGCAGCGCCTCTTCCGCCCCGACAGCGCGGCCGCTGAGAATCATGTCGAGCGCGCGGCCTTGGCCGACGATCCGCGGCAAGCGAATCGTGCCGCCGTCCACGAGCGGCACGCCCCAGCGGCGGCAGAACACGCCGAAGGTCGCGCCCTCTTCCGCGACGCGCAGATCGCACCAGAGCGCGAGCTCGAGACCGCCCGCGACCGCGAAGCCGGAGACGGCGGCGATCACGGGCTTCGAGAGCTGCATGCGCGTCGGCCCCATCGGGCCGGTGAGATCCGGATCGCCGCGCACGTCCAGCGCGCGCGGCGGCGCCACTCGATTTCCGCGCGGGGTCGAAATCGCCTTCAGGTCCGCGCCCGCGCAGAACGTGCCTCCCTCGCCCCATAACACCGCGACGCGCGCGCCGTCATCCCGCTCGAACGCGG
>JANNKN010000658.1:0-2759 GCA_031396315.1 Deltaproteobacteria bacterium | reverse complement strand
GCTGCACCCCGTCCGGCCCGAGGAACGAGAAGTGCGCGTCCATCACATGCTGATGCGGATACAGCCCGAGTGCGGCGCCGAAGTAGAACGCGCCACCCTGATCGACGCCGTTGAACCAGTACCGGTCATACGCATTCGGGTCGCTGGTCGCGCGATGCGCAATCGGTTCCGGCGTCTGATGAATCGGATAATCATCGAGTCGCGTCAGCATTTTGCGTTGACCTTAGGTGAAATCGCGTCGCCTCCGTGCATTCGCGCGAGACGGCAAGCGAAGCGCGCAGCGAGGCGGAGTCTGCGGAGCCGAGCGAAGTCGACAAGGAAGACTTGACGTCGCGCGCTTCGCGCGCCGTCAAGAAGTCTCGTAAATCAGAAAGCCTTCCGCGTCACGCCGACGAGCGGCCTCACCCTTATGGATCAAGTGCTCGAGATGCGCGTACGTCTCGCTCTCCGCCATCTCTCCCCAGCTGCGCTCCTTGAACAGGCGCTGCATGTAGGCCGTGACGTTCGCGGGCCCGAGCTCGCGGCCGATCCGCTTCACCGTGTCGAGCCGGTCGTAGTGGTGGTCCTTGATCGCACGGCAGCGGCCCGCCAGGTCGTCGAACGGATGCCCGTGCGCGGGCAGGGCAAGCTTCACGTTCTCGAGCGCAGCGACGCGGTCGAGCGAATCGAAGAACGCGTCGAGCGGATCTTTGCTGAGCGCGAGCCCCGAGATGTGCGGCGTGATCGACGGCAGCACGTGATCGCCGGAGAGGAACACGCCGCCCTCGGGATCGTGCAGGCAGATGTGATCCTCGGTGTGCCCGGGCGTATGCGTCACGAACCAGTCGCGCTTTGCGAGCCGCAGCACGTCGCCCGCCCGCACGGGCTTCGTGATCTGCGGGACGAACGAGCGCCCGACCGCGTGATACAGCCGCCACTTCATGCGCATCAGCCACGGCGGCCGCGGGCGCCGTCCGCCCCACGGCGTCGATTCGCGGCTCCAGCCCTGCACGACCTGCCGGTGCGCCTCATCGTTCTCGCCGCTCGCCGAGAGATCCTCGACCGAGACGTCTACTTCCGCTGCGTCATCGCTCTCGAGCACCCCGAAGCGAAACGAGCGGTGCCCGACGATCTCGGCGTTCGCTTCGCGGGCGAAGCGCGTCGCGCCGCCGAAGTGGTCGGGGTGCGAGTGCGTGACGATCACCGTGTGCACGTTCTTCGGCTTCAGCCCGGCCTGCTTCAAGCGGTCGACGATCGCCCACCAGTTATCAGGGCCCGGCAGCCCAGGATCGACGACCGCGGCGCCGCGTTCGTCGAGCAGGGCGTACATGTTGACGTGGCCGAGCCCGGGCATGCGGATCGGCAACTGCATGCGCAGCACGTTCGGGGCGACTTCGGTGATCTCGCGCTTCGCGCTCTCTTGCTCTTGTCGGTGCGGCTTGGCCATCTGGCGGGCCACGGTATGACAGCCGCACGCTCGTCGCTTCCGCGTTTTGGGTCGGGCAGAACTGCGCGCGATTCGTCGATCGGCTGGCGCGGGTCTGACGAAAGCAGGGGCTCGGTGCCCGCGCGCGCGCGAGCTTCCGCGCCCATGAAGCGATTGGCGATGACGATCCCGCTCGAGTCCGTTTCGCTTGCCGAGCAAGCGGAGTTCGTGCGCGAGCTGGCGGATCTCGGCTACAGCGACCTGTGGTCGAGCGAGGCGCAAGATGTCGACGGCTTCACGCCGCTCGCACTCGCCTCGCAGTGGGCGCCGGGCCTACGGCTCGGCTGCGCGTGCGTGCCGGTGCAGACGCGCGGGCCGGCACTGCTCGCGATGAGCGCGGCTGCGCTCGCTGAGGCCGCACCGGGCAATTTCGTGCTCGGTATCGGCAGCTCGTCCGCATGGGTCGTCAGCGCACAAAATGCGCGGCCCCACGCGAAACCGTTGGCACAAACACGCGACACGCTGCGCTTCCTGCGCGCCGCACTCGCAGGCGAACGCATCAACGCGCAGTACGAGACGTTCGCAGTGAGCGGGTTCCAGCTGCGTCGCAAGCTCGCGCAGCCGCCGCGCATTCTGCTGGCGGCGCTGCGGCCGCAAATGCTCGCGCTCGCAGCCGGCGAGGGCGACGGCGCGATCCTCAACTTCGTGACGCCCGAAGACGTCGCGCCCTCGGTCGCGCTCGTGAAGGCCCACGGCGCGCACAAGGAAGTGGCTGCGCGCATCTACGTGTGCCCGACGCGCGACGCCGACGCTGTGCGCCGCATCGCGCGAACGTCGCTCGCCGGCTACCTGACCGTGCCGACCTACCGCGCGCATCAAGCATGGCTCGGCAACGCGCACTGGTTCCAAGCGAGCTGGGAGCGCATGGACGCGGGCGACTTCCGCGGCGCGCGCGCAGCGCTTTCCGATGAAGCCATCGACCGCCTCTACATCCACGGCCCCGCCGAATACTGCCGCGAGCGCATCGCCGCCTATCACGAAGCCGGCATCGACCTCCCCATCATCGCCCTAATCGAATCCGCCATGGACCCGCGCGAAGCCGCACGACTCCTCGCGCCACGCTGACGCTGAAACCGCGCAGCGAGGCGCGACTCCAACACCCGCAGCGACGCGCTGCGCGCGGGAGGCGCGCCTCAACGGCGCGCCGATCCGCGCCCTCCCAATCAGAATTTCACGCGTCGCCGACGAGCTCGAGCAGCCGCGGCGGGGCCGGAGGCGGCGGAGGCGCAATCAAGCGCAGCGAGGCCCCCAACTCCGTCTCACGCGGTCTGCTCGAAGCAGCGCGCCTCCCGGC
>JANNKN010000634.1:0-3178 GCA_031396315.1 Deltaproteobacteria bacterium | reverse complement strand
CGAGGCGCCGTACTCGCGCGCCCAGAACGGCAGGATCGGCATCACGATGCCGAAGCCGATCAAGTCGATGATCACGACGCTAAACACGCTGATCAGCGCTGCGCGGGCGCGCGGGTCGGATTCGCTCGGGGTTGCCATGCGGGCGTGCACGCTACCGGAGGCGGCGGCGCAGCGCTGAGGTTGTTCGAGCTGGTCCCGCGCTCGCGTAGGCTGCGCCCATGCCGAACCTCGCGCCTGCGCTTCCGTCCGGTTGCCCGTGGAGCGGCTTCACGCCGCCGAACGTCGACTGGTGCGAGCGCGAGCTGTGCGGCCTGATCGTGAACCCGGCCGACACTTGGTCGAACCTCGCGTACTTGTTGGGGGCGCTCGCGATGTGGCGCCTCGCACGCCGCACGGGGCGCGCCGATCTCGCACACTTCGCACCGGCTAGCCTCGCCGTCGGCGCAAGCTCGTTCGCCTACCACGCCTCGTACACCTGGCTGCTCCAGTTCTTCGACTTCGTCGGCATGTTCGTGTTCTGCTTCCTCGTGATCGCGCGGAACGCCGTGCGGCTCGGCTGGATCGCTCCAGCGCGCGAGCGCGCGTTCTGGCTCGGAGGCGCACTCGTTGCCAGCGCGTGCGTGCCGCCGCTCTTCTATGCCGGCGCCCCGATCCAAGCGACGGTGTTCGTGTTGATTCTGTTGTCGGTGGCGCAGGAGCTCGCGCTCTGGCGGCGCGCGTCGCTCGCTGAACGCGCGAGCTACGCGAGTTATTGGGGCGCGCTCGCCGCGCTCAGTGCCGCGGCCGCGTTCTCGCTCGCGGACGTGACGCGCGCATGGTGCGACCCCGACAATCACTGGCTCCAGGGCCACGCGCTCTGGCACGTGCTTTCCGCCGCCGCGCTCGTGCTGCTGCAGCGCTTCTACGCAGCGCGCGCGGCGGCGCCGGCGTGAGCGCCGAACGCGACGCAACCCTCCTGATCGCGTCGCGCGCGCTGCGCGGCCTGTTCGACGGCGCGCTCGTGATTCTGCTGCCGGCCGCGTGGCTCGCGGCGGGCCGCGGCGGCGACGAGATTGGCGCGATCACCACCGCGACCCTGCTCGGCTCGGCGCTCGCGACGCTTGCGGCGGGGCTCCTCGCGCATCGCGCCGCACCGCGCGGCGTGCTGTTCTTGGCGTCGGCGCTGCTCACGCTGACCGGCCTCGGCTTCGCGTTTGCCCCTAGCTATGGATGGCTGCTGGCGGTCGCCTTCGTGGGCACGTTCAACCCGTCGGCGGGCGACGTCTCGGTGTTCTTGCCCACGGAGCAAGCGCTGCTGGCCGGGAGCGGGGCGCCGCAGCGTCGTGCGGCGCGCTTCGCTCGGTACAACGTGGCCGGCACGCTGGGCGGCGTACTCGGGAGCCAGCTCGCCGGGCAGCTGGGCGCGTTCGGTCTGAGCATCGCGGATGGCGCCCACGCGATGCTGCTCGCCTATGCCGCGCTCGGCGGCGTGCTGGCCTTTCTGTATGCGCCGCTCCGCGCCGGCCGGACGCCCCCGAGCGACGCACCGGCGCAGCCGCTCGAGCGCTCGCGCGGCACCGTGATCCGCCTCTCGGCGCTCTTCACGCTCGATTCGTTCGGCGGCGGTTTCGCGGTGCAAACCCTGCTCGTTGCCTGGCTGCTGAGCCAGTTCGGTCTGAGCCTTGCGACGGCGGGCTTCGTGTTCGCGGTCGCGCAGGCGCTCAGCGCCGCCTCGCAGCTCGCCGCGCCCGTGCTCGCGCGCCGGATCGGCTTGATCCGCACGATGGTGTTCACGCACGTCCCGGCGAACGTGCTCCTGATCGCGCTCGGCTTCATGCCGACCGCGACCCTCGCGATCGCGTGCCTCTGGCTGCGCGCGAGCCTCTCGCAGATGGACGTGCCGGCGCGGCAGGCCTACGTGATGTCGGTCGTGCCGGAAGCGGAGCGCGGCGCGGCGGCGAGCGTGACGAACGTGCCGCGCAGCTTCGGCGGCGCGCTCGGCGCGTGGCTCGCGGGTCCGCTGCTCGCGGCCGGAGCGTTCCCCCTCGCGCTGGCTGCCGGCGGGGCGATCAAGATCCTCTACGACGTGCTGCTGCTGGTCGGCTTCGACGAGCACGCGGCACCCGATGAGCGTACGAACGCTTAGGCACGTCGCGGCGCCCGCCGATAGTGCCGAGATGGAATCGCCCGATTGCACAGCCGCGCTCGAGCGCGACGTGCTGCGCATCGCTGCGCGCGCGCTGGCGGAGCTCGCGACCGGCCCGGCCCGGGCGCGCCACGAGTTGTTCGCGCACGTGCTTGCCGAGCTCGCAGCGCGGCTCGACTGCGATGCGGGCGTCGCGGCGGAACACATCGCACCGTCGCGTGGCACGGGGGGCCTGCGCGTGATCGCGACGCACGGCGCTGCCGCGAGCCGACACGTGCGCGGCGACGAACTGCCCGCGACGCACGCTGCGCTCGAGCGCGCGCTCGCGACGCGGCGGCCTGCGCACGAGCCCGCGAACGCAGAGGCGTCCGCGCTGCTCGCGCTGCCGCTGTGCGTGCGCGGAGAGCTGTTAGGGGCGCTGGCGATCGAGCGGCGAGCCGGGGCGTTCGCAGACGGCGACTGCGATGCGCTCGCAGCCTTCGCCGAGGCGTGCGGCGAACTGCTCCTCGGCTACACGCGCGCGGGGCTACGCGCGCGCGCGGAGGACGACCTGCTCCGCTCGCAGCGCCACCTGCGCCGCAGCGCCACGCTCGACGGGCTCACTGGGCTCGCGAACCGCGCGTGTTCGCAGCGCGCGCTCGAAGACGCGACGACGCGCTCCCACGCGGCGGGGCTGCCGCTCGCGGTGATCTCGGTGGACATCGACTACGCCAAGCCGCTCGCCGACCGCATCGGCGCTGCAGGCTTCGATGAAGCGCTGGCGCGAACCGCGCGCACGCTGCACGACACCGTGCGGCCGTCGGACTGGACGGGACGATTCAGCGTCGACGGCTTCGTGATCGCGCTGATCGGCTGCGATGCCGACTCCGCGGTGATCGTCGCGGAGCGAGTTCGCTTGCGCATCGAAGGCTCGAGCTTCCAGGTCTGGGGAGGCGTCGAGGTTGCGCTCACGGTGAGCGCAGGCGTCGCGAGCACGGGGCTCGCGGACGAACCAGGCAGCACTCTCCTGGCGCGCGCACAACGCGCGCTCGAAGAGGCGAAACGCGCGGGCCG
>JANNKN010000625.1:0-1214 GCA_031396315.1 Deltaproteobacteria bacterium | reverse complement strand
GCGAACGACCAACGACATCGATCTCGCCGTCTTCCTCCCAGAGCCTCGGCTGGCAGCGGCGATCTCGCGGCTCGACGAGCGCTTCTTCGTCGATGCGGAGGCAGCACGAGATGCGGTCCGACGGCGAGCGAGCTTCAACATCTTCCACCGCGCGACCATGTTCAAGGTCGACCTCTTCGTGCTCGCGGGATCCGCCTTCGACCGCGAGCGAATGAAGAGACGAAGATCGTTCGAGCTCGTCACTGGCTCCGGCAGGCTCGTCGCGCTGCCGACGCCGGAGGATGTCGTTCTCCGCAAGCTGGCCTGGTTTCGAGATGGCGGGGGTTCCTCGGATCGTCAGTGGCGCGATGTGCTAGGCGTGCTGAAGATCCAGCGCGGGCAGCTCGACCTCGACTACGCGCGGCGTTGGGCCCGCGAGCTCGACGTGAGCGAGCTGCTCGAACGCGCGATCTCGGAATCGGGCTCCGGCTGAGCAAGGCGTCAGGCGCTCGGCAACCCCAATTCCCGCGCGGCCTCCGCGCACGTCGCGAGCTTCCGCCCGTGCTTCTCGCTGAGCGCTTTCGCGCGGCGCACTTCATCGAGGTTGCTCTTCGCCTGTCCGTGATCCTCGAGCCCAACGCGCAGGTGCCCGCCTCGCTTCACGGCGAGCTCTGCGATCGGTGTGTCGAAGATGCCGCCCCCTAACACCGCCACGGCCCAAGGCAGGTTGGTTCCGCGCAGCATCGCCATGTACATCTCGAACGCCTCGGGAATCGGCGGCGTGCTGAAGCTCGGCTCCCCGCCGGCGAGGTAGCCGCCCGCGGCGAAGTAGAGCTTCACGAGCGCGCCGGCGGGCAGCGTGCCGGCCTTGTGCATGGCGAGGATCACGCGCAACCAGCCCGGCTCGAAGATCGCGATGCTCGGACCGAGCCCGTGCTTGCGGCAAATCTCGGTCATGTGCCGCACGTCGTTCGGGCTGTTCACGTACACGAAGTCCATCGGCTGCGGCTGCCCATCGGCGCCGGACGCGCCGAGGTTCACGCTGCCCGGGTCGAGCACGCTCTGGCGAATCGCGCCGGCGGTGGCGAGGTGCACGGCGTGATCGAAGCGCGCGGTGCCGTCGATGCCGAAGCCGACGGTCGGGTAGAGGATCGCGTCGGGCTTTTGCGCGAGCACCGGGCGGTACGCGGCGAGATATTGCTCCGCGAACTCCTGCGGCGTCGCGGCTGGGCGCG
>JANNKN010000586.1:0-2272 GCA_031396315.1 Deltaproteobacteria bacterium | reverse complement strand
CCGACGGCTTGATCCTCACGAACCACCACTGCGTCGAGGAGTGCCTGTCGAACTTGTCGACCCGCGAGAAGAGCGTGGTCGACGACGGCTTCCTGGCGAAGACCCGTGCGCAAGAGCGCGTGTGTCCCGGTGAAAACGTGGATGTGCTCGTCGAGATGGAGGACGTGAGCGCGCGCGTCGCAAAGGCGATCGCGGGCCTGAGCGCGAAGGCCGCCAACGATGCGCGCAAGCAGGCGCTCACCGCGCTCGAGCAAGCGTGCGAGGACGCGAGCAAGAGCAGTGGCGGCGCGCTCAAGTGCGAGGCGGTGACGCTTTATCAGGGCGGTGAGTACTTCCTCTACAAGTACCGCCGCTACGAAGAGCTGCGCATCGTGTTCGCGCCGGAGCGCGACATCGCCGCGTTCGGAGGCGATCCGGACAACTTCCAGTACCCGCGTTGGTCGCTCGACGTCGGCATTCTGCGCGCATACGAGAACGGCAAGCCGGCGCGCACACCGAATCGCCTGAAGATCGACTTCTCGGGCCCCGACGCCGGCGAGGCCGTGTTCGTCTCGGGGCACCCCGGCTCGACCTCGCGCGGGCTCACGAGCGCCGAGCTGCACGTCGAGCGCGACATCATGCTGCCGCTCGGCTTGTTACGGGGATCCGAGCTGCGCGGGCGCTTCCTCCAGTTCGCACAGGGCGGTGACCAGCAGGCGCGCATCGTCGGTGCGCCACTTTTCTCGCTCGAGAACACGCTGAAGGTGCGCCGCAAGCTGTTGGACGCGCTGCACGACGACGCGCGGCTCGCTGCCAAGGCTCGAGCGGAGGCGACGTTGCGCGCGGCGTACACCGGCGGCGACGACCCGTGGGCCGATACCGCCGCCGCGATGGAGCGCGAGCGCGAGATCTACCTGCCGCATGCCATGCTCGAATGGGGCATCGCCTTCAACAGCGATCTGTTCCGCTTCGCGCGCACGCTCGTGCGCAGTGCAGATGAGCGCGCGAAGCCCAATAGCGAGCGGCTGCGCGAATACGTGGACGCGGCGCTCCCGCAGCTCGAGCAGCAGGCGACCGCCGCGGTGCCGGTCTATCCCGAGCTCGATCGGCTGACGCTCACGTTCGGCCTCGAACGCATGCGCGAGTGGCTCGGCCCGGATCACGCGGTGGTGCGAAAGCTGCTCGTCGCCGAATCGCCCGCGCAGCTCGCGGCGCGCGTCGTCGACGGCTCGAAGCTCGCGGATGCTGCCGAGCGCAAGCGGCTCTGGGACGGTGGCGCGGCCGCGACCCTGGCGTCGAACGATCCGATGATCGTGCTCGCGCGCTCGCTCGATGCGGACGCGCGCGCAATTCGCAAGCGTTTCGAGGACGAGGTGGAGGCGCCCGTCGCGATCGCCGCGGAGAAGATCGCCGCCGCGCGCTTCGCCGCGCTCGGCACGAGCGTGTATCCCGATGCGACCTTCACGCTGCGCCTCAACCCCGGCAGCGTGCGCGCGTGGCGCGAAGGCGACGTAGAGCTCGAGCCGTTCACGCGCCTCGGCCGGATGTTCGAGCGCGCGACCGGCGCCTCGCCGTTCCTCGTGCCCGAGAGCTGGCAGCGCGTGCGCTCGAAACTCGATCTGAACACGCCGTTCTGCCTCGCCACCGACAACGACATTGTCGGCGGCAACTCGGGGAGTCCGCTGATCGACGCGCAGGGGCGCGTCGTCGGCTTGTTGTTCGACGGCAACATCCATTCGATCTCGGGCGATTATTGGTTCGACAGCCTGCGCAATCGCGCGATCGCCGTGCATCCGGCCATCTTGAAGGTGGCGCTCGCGCAGGTGTACGGGGCCGACGCGCTGCTGAAGGAGTTGAGCGCGCGCTAGCGCAGCAGGATGGCTCGCAGAGGTCGCAGGGCGCCGCGGTTGCGCGCGCTGCGCGACTCGCTGCACGCTTGCGCGATGGCGCCCTCGGCACCGCTCGCCGGCATTCGTGTCCTCGACTTGAGCAGCGGCCCGGTCGGCGGCGTCGCGACGGCCGTGCTCGCGGACTTCGGCGCCGATGTCGTGAAGGTCGAGCCGCCGGCGGGCGATCGCTTCCGCGCGCTCGCCGCGAGCCCACTCTGGCTGCGTGGCAAGCGCAGTGTGTTCGCAGATCTGCGCGAGGCGTCGGGACGCGATCTCGCGTACGAGCTGGCGCGGGCTTGCGACGTGCTCCTGGTTGCGGGACCGCCGCAGCGCGCCGCGCAGTGGGGCCTCGCGGCGAGCGACCTCGCGCGGCTCCGGCCCGACGCCATCCACTGCCAGGTCAC
>JANNKN010000567.1:0-1215 GCA_031396315.1 Deltaproteobacteria bacterium | reverse complement strand
ACAAGATCACGCCGAGCTCGGAGAGCGTCTGCACGATCGCGCGATCCGCCACGAGCGGCACTGGCACGTGCGGGCCGACGACGAGCCCGGCGAGCACGTAGCCGAGCACGGCTGGCTGTTTCAGCCACTGGCTGACCACGGACATCACGCCCGCAACACACAGCACGGTCGCGAGCGCAGTCAGGAATTCGTGCGCGCCGTTCATGGCCGCCGGCGTTCTAACGCAGGGATCGGCGTCAAGCTCGGAAGCGACTCAACTCGATGCGCAGCTTGCGCATGCGCGCGCGCAGCGTGTGCGGGTTGATCGCGAGCAGCTTCGCGGCGCCGCGCGGGCCTTCGACGCGGCCTCGCGCGTGCGCGAGTGCGCGCTCGATGTGAGTGCGCATGGCGTCGTCGAGCGTCGCGATCGCGGCACCAGCGCGCTCCGCCGGCGCCGCGCGGGCCCCGCGCACTCGACTCTCGCTGCGCGCGGGCGCGCCGAGCGCGGTCGCGACGTCGAGGCGATCGCCATCGCCGAGGATCACCGCGCGCTCGAGCACGGAGCCGAGCTCGCGCACGTTGCCGGGCCAGCGATAGGCGAGCAGCAGCTCGAGGTCGGCGCGCGTCGGCAGGCGCGGCGGGCTTCCGAAGCGCGTGGCGGCCCGCAACGCGAAGTGCGTCGCGAGCGCCGGGATGTCTTCGGGCCGTTCGCGCAGCGGCGGCAGCTCGATCGGGAACACGGCGAGGCGGTACCAGAGGTCCTCGCGGAACGTCCCCTCCGCGGCCATGGCGCGCAGGTCGCGATGCGTGGCGGCGACGATGCGCACGTCCGCGTGGAGCTGGCGCTGGCCGCCGACGCGCTCGAACGAGCCGTCCTGCAGGATCCGTAACAAGCGCACTTGCGCGGCGAGGGGCAGCTCGCCGATCTCGTCGAGGAAGAGCGTTCCGCCATCGGCGCGATCGAACCAGCCTTTGCGCAGGCCCTCGGCGCCGGTGAAAGAGCCGCGCTCGTGGCCGAACAGCTCGGAGTCGACGAGCCCGCTCGGGATCGCGCCGCAGTTGACGCGATGAAAGGGCGCCGCAGCGCGCGGCGAGCGCTGATGGATCGCCCGCGCCACGACCTCTTTGCCGGAGCCGGTCTCGCCGAGCACGAGCACGGGCACGTCGGAGGCGGCCACGCGATCGACGCGCGCCATCACGCTCGCGAAGCCCGCCTCCGAGCCGATGATCGTTTCG
>JANNKN010000518.1:0-1252 GCA_031396315.1 Deltaproteobacteria bacterium | reverse complement strand
GCCAGCACTGCGACGTCCACGTTCTCGGGATGCTACGCGCGCAGCGCGATCATCGCGTCGGCATAGGCGCGATCGAGCGCCGCGCGCTCGGCGGGCGCATCCGCCGCGTAGCGCGTCGCGAGCGCGGCGATCAGGTCCTGCTCGAGGGGGCTCGCATGCTTCGCGAGCGCCTGCGCCTCCTGCAGCGCGGCCCAAGCCGCCTTGGCCCCGTCTGCCCCCATGGGCATGTTGATGTTCGGCCCGTGCGCGAGCGCGACGCCCCAGACGCAGATCGCGCAGCGCGGATCGAGCTTGGCGGCGTACGCGAAATCGCGAATCGCCTTCGCGTGGTTGAAGCCGTACGTCTGCGCGAGGGCTTGGTCGAAATAGCGCTGCGCGAGTGGCGATGCCGTGCTGATCTCGAGCTGGTGCGAGCCGAGCTGGAAGAGCGGCGGCGCATCCGCCGGAAGCGCCCCCTCCTTCGCCGCGGACGGCGCGGTACCCGACCCGCCCGAGCCTGTGCACGCCAGCGCTGCGAGCAGCGCAGCCAGCACGAGCCGATTCGAAGAAAGCGCGCGTCGATGAGCCACCGTGAACCCTCCCTGAAACCCGCGCCATTTTGCACCCGCGCAAGCCGCGTCCGGGGCTTTTTTCGGGCGCGCCGCTCGGCCAAGATACCGCCCCATGAGCACGCCCAACCCGAGTTCGCAGCACATCGTCGCCGTGATCGGCGGCGCCACCGCCGGCGCCGAGGTCGCGAGCCGCCTCAGCGAGGCCGGCATCCGCGTCGTCGTCTTCGAGATGAACCCGCGCCCCTTCGGCAAGATCGAGGACGGGCTGCCGCGCTGGCACCACGGCCTGCGCCACAAGGAATACGAGACGATCGGCGACAAGCTCTCCCACGCCGGCGTCGAGTTCGTGCCTAACACCAAGATCGGCCGCGACGTCTCGTTCGAGGCGCTCGCGCGCGAGTGGGGCTTCTCGGCGGTGATCCTCGCGAACGGTGCGTGGCGCGATCGTCCGCTGCCGGTGGAGGGCGCGGAGCAATACGTGGGGAAGGGCCTGATTTATCAGAACCCGTTCATCATCTGGTTCAACCACTGCGAAGAGAAGAATTATACCGGCGAGCGCTTCCTGCCGGAGGACGGCGCGCTCGTGGTCGGCGGCGGGCTCGCATCGATCGACGTGGCCAAGGCGCACATGCTCGAGACGACGCGCGCGAAGCTGCGGGAGCGCGGAATCGAGCAGGACATGATCGAGCTCGAGGTGAAGG
>JANNKN010000503.1:0-14003 GCA_031396315.1 Deltaproteobacteria bacterium | reverse complement strand
GTCGAGAACGACTTGAAGAATTTATGCAAAAATGCATTTTGACTGCACATAGAGGCCTGGAGAGCGCCGCGACGAGCAGCGCGCCGGCGCACGCTGACCGTGCGCTGCGAGGCGCGCTCGATGCACTGCCGCCGATGCAGCGCGGCGCCGTGATCCATCGTTACCTCGGCGACCTGCCGTACGCGGACGTCGCCCTGCTGCTCGGCTGTAGCGAAGCCGCGGCGAGACGGAATGCGGCCGATGGCCTCGCGAACCTGAGAAAACGCATTCGGAAGGAGCACCGATGACCCCCCTCGAGACCTCGCGCGATCGCGCGCTGGTGAAGCGCCTCGTCGCCGCGTTTCCGAGCGCGGACGTCGCGCTCGGCGCACCGCTCCGGCAGCAGCTCGCCGAGCGCGCCGAGCGCGAAGGCCTGCTCGATCTCGCGTACTGCAAGGTCGACAGCCCGTTCGGCCCGTTGCTGTTGGCTGCGAGCCGCGCCGGCCTCGTGCGCGTCGCATTCGCGCGCGAGGGACACGAGGCGGTGCTCGCGCAGCTCGCGAGCGAGATCAGCCCGCGCATCCTGAACGCGCCGCGCCGGCTCGACGACGCCGCGCGTCAGCTGAGCGAATACTTCGCGCGCCGGCGCCGACGCTTCGAGCTGCCGCTCGACCTCCAGCTCGCGCACGGTTTCCGCCGCGCGGTGCTCACGAAACTCAGGCGCGTCGCTTACGGCGAGACCGCGAGCTACGCACAGATCGCGCGAGCGGCGGGCAAGCCCGCAGCGGTGCGTGCGGTGGGCACGGCTTGCGCGCACAACCCGCTGCCGCTCGTGGTGCCGTGTCATCGCGTCGTGCGCAGCGACGGCACGCTCGGCGAATACCTCGGCGGGCGCGAGGCCAAGCAAGCGCTGCTCGCGCTCGAGGCTGCGGCGTGAGCGCGAGTGAGCGAGTCGCTGCGCTCGAGAGGCCCGCACTCGTGCGTGGACTCGACGCGCTCGGCTGCGCCTCAGTGGGCGTGCTGCTCGACGCTGCCGAGTGCCGCGCGCTGCGCGAGCTGTACGCCGACGACGCGCGCTTTCGCTCCACCATCGACATGGCTCGCCATCGCTTCGGTGAGGGCGAGTACCGCTACTTCGAGCGCCCGCTGCCACCGCTCGTCGCTGAATTGCGCGCCGCGTTCTACCCGCTGCTGCTGCCGATCGCGCGCGAGTGGGCCACGCGCCTCGGAAGGCCGGCGCCGTGGCCGGACGAGCTCGATGATTGGCTCACGCAGTGCCACGACGCGGGCCAGAAGCGATCGACGCCGCTGCTGCTGCGCTACGAGCCGGGCGGCTGGAACGCGCTGCATCGCGACCTCTACGGCGAGCTCGTGTTCCCGCTGCAAGTAGTGATCGGCCTCGACGAGCCCGGCGCCGACTACACGGGCGGCGAGTTCGTCGTCGTCGAGCAGCGCCCGCGCGCGCAATCGCGCGCCACCACGCTCGCGATCGCGCGCGGCGAGGCAGTCGTCTTCACCACGCGCGAAAGGCCGCTGCGCGGAGTGCGCGGGTGGGCCGCGGCGCCGATGCGCCACGGTGTGAGCGTGCTGCACACCGGCCGGCGCCACACGCTCGGCTTGATCTTCCACGACGCGACGTGATGCCGCGCGAGCGGCGGGCCTCGATCATCGGGCCGCGTTCCAGGTAGGCTGCGGAGCGACACATGACCACGCCGCCGTTCATTCGCACACCCGATGCACGCTTCCGCGACCTCGCGGACTACGCGTTCGCGCCGCACTACCTCGATTGGCGCGGCCTACGCGTGCATCACCTCGACGAGGGGCCGCGCAGTGCTCCGGTGATGCTGCTGCTGCACGGCGAGCCGAGCTGGTCGTACCTATATCGTCGCATCATTCCGCGCCTCGTCGCCGCGGGTCATCGCTGCGTCGCGCCGGACCTCATTGGCTTCGGCAAGAGCGACAAGGTCACCGACGACGCGTGGTACGTGATCGAGCGCCACTGCGAAATGCTGCGCTTCGTGATCGAGGCGCTCGAGCTGCGCCGGATCACGCTCGTCTGCCAAGACTGGGGCGGGCCGATTGGGCTGCGGCAGGCCGTCGACATGCCCGAGCGGTTCGCGCGCGTCGTGATCGCGAATACCTGGCTGCACCACGAAGGCTACGAGTACTCGCCCGGGATTCGCACGTGGCGCGCGCTGGCGACCGACCCCAACAAGTTGGGCGGCGACATGCCGACGGGCCGGGTCCTCGCGGGATCGCTGCGCCGGCCGGGGCACGACCTCGCGGCGGTCGCGCGCGCGTACGACGCACCGTTCCTGGGCGCCGCGAGCAAGGCCGGCGCGCGACGTTTCCCGTTCTGCATTCCGTTCGCCGAGCCCGAAGCCGGCAACGCGAAGGATCAGCAGCGCTGCTTCGACGCACTTCGGAGGGCCCCGCACCCGGTGCATTTCGCGTTCGGCGATGCGGACGAGGTGTTCACCTGGAGCTGGGCCGAGCGCTGGCACTCGCTCGTGCAAGGCTCGACGCTCGATCGCATCGCGGGTGCGGGACACTTCGTCCAGGAGGACGCGAGCGACGATCTCGCGGACGTGATCCTGCGCCGCGCGGGCAAGGCCTCCTGAGTTGTTGAAGCTCGCTCAGCTCGCGCTGGTGGTGCGCGACTACGACGAAGCGATCGCGTGGTACACGCGATCGCTCGGGTTCATGCTCGTCGAGGATACGCCGCTCAGTCCCAGCAAGCGCTGGGTGGTGGTGCGCCCGCCCGGCCCGGGCGGCGCCGACTTGTTACTGGCGCGCGCGGCCAACGACGAGCAGGGCTCGCGTATCGGAAACCAGACGGGGGGCCGCGTGTTCCTGTTCCTTCACACCGACGACTTCGAGCGCGACCATGACGCGTTCAGCGCTCAGGGCGTGAAGTTCATCATCGAACCGCACGCGGAGGCGTATGGAATGGTTGCCGTGTTCGAGGACTTGTACGGGAATCGCTGGGATTTGATCGGGCGGAACGCGTGACCGGCTCCTTGTCATTCGCGACCGCGCGGGACGCCAGCGGCTGGATCGGGCACTGGTCGCCAGGGATCGGCGACCCGACGCCAGCGGGCTGGCTCGCGACGCTCGCTTACTTCGCCGCGGCATGGAGTTGTTTGGCCGCGGCGCGGCGCATCAAGCCCGAATATCGCCGCTCTCCTGCGCTTCGGCGCGAGTGGCTGCTGTGGCGAGCCCTTTCGGTGATGCTCGCTGCGCTCGGTGTCAACAAGCAGCTCGATCTGCAGAGCGCGCTCACGGAGGCCGCGCGCATGCTTGCGCGCAGCGGCGGCTGGTACGGCGAGCGCCGAGGCCTGCAGCTCGCGTTCGTTGCGACGGTCGTACTCAGCGCGCTCGCCGCGGGCGTGATCGCACTCTGGGCGACGCGGCGCACCAGCCCGCCCGCGCGTCTCGCGGTCGTCGGCTTCGGCGCGCTGCTCGCGTTCGTCGTCGCGCGCGCCGCCTCGTTCCATCACGTCGACGTCGCGATCTCGCAGGAGTGGCTCGGGCTGCGCGTCAGCTCGCTGATCGAGCTGGCGGCGCTGCTCGCCTTGATCGCCGCGGCGCGTTGGCAGCGCAACAGCTTCGGGTCGTAACGCGCGATCGAGCGCGTCAGCTCACGCGCTCGATCGCGATCGGCAGTGCGCCCATGCGCGGAATGCCGCTGATCGGGTCGTACTCGTCGTCGAGCCGTAACAGGCGGCCGAGCGGCGTACCGACGGCGCGCGGATCCTCGGGCTCGGTCGGGTTCGCGCCGAACGCGTGCGTCATCGCGATCACGCCGCGGCGCAGGCTGTCGTCGGCTTCGATCACGGCGAGCGCTTCGTCGTGGTGCGAGCGAATGCGCACGACGTCGCCACTCGCGACGCCGAGCGCCGCGAGGTCAGCCGGGTGCGCATGCGCTGGGTTGAACGGTTTGCCGCGCGTGAGCGACGGCAGCGAGCGACCGCTCGAATTCACGAAGAAGTTCGAGCGGCGCGGGATCAAGCGGAACGGATGCGACGCGCTCTCGTGGCGCGCGCGCCAGTCCTCGCGCGCAACCTCCGAGAGTTCGCGCAACATCATCGGCGCCGCCAGCTCGAGGCGCGCGGTGCAGCTCGGCTCGCGCGGCGCGACTACGCCGTGCACCTCGTCGAACACGCGACCGTGCGGGTGCCTCTTCACCTCCGCCAGCGGAATGCGCGAGCCGCGCGTGAAGATTTCGTAGAGCTCGTCCGTACTCGGCTTCCGTTGCATGTCGAGCTTGGTAACGACCAGCGGGCTCTCGAGATGCGCGCCCCAGCCGTAGAAGCCGAGGATCGTGAGTGCGAGCCCCATGCGCTGCGCCATGCCGTAGAAGAACTCCCATTCCTCGATCAGCTCGGAGCCATTGGGCGGCGCGACCCGCGCGGGCGCGTACTGAGCGAAAGGCGCGGCGTAGCCGACGTTCGCGCCGAAAAACTTCAGCGCCTCGGCGCTCTGGCTCATACCGGGCGTTTCGAGCGTGAGCTTCGGCGCAATCACATAGTGCGCGAGCCGCGACGTCGCCGACAGCTCGGGATCGAACGTCACGAGCAGCTCGAGTTGCTCGAGCGCAGCCTGCGTCTTGCGCTGATCGGGGAACGCCATCATCGGGTTGCCGCCAAGACAGATCAGCGCGCGCACGCGGCCCTCGCCCTCGAGCAGGATCTCCTCCGGCAGCGCCGCGGTGGGCAGCCCCGCCGCGCAGTTCTCGAGCCCGCGCACGCGCAGCTTCTCGCCGCCGCCGACCGCGGGGTAGGGCGCATACGGCTGCGCTCTCGGCTCGTACGCGGGCAGCAGCACATTGAGCCGCGAGGCCGGATCGCCCGCGCGCGGCCAGAACCCGCACACAGTCATTAGGCACAGCGTCAGGTACTCGGTGAGATTTCCGCGCGTCGCGAACGCGGGGCCGGTCCCGGCAGCGCCGCCGCCGCGGCGCGCACTCGCGAACGCGCGTGCGGCGCGCACGATCTCGCGAGCGGGCACGTCGGCGCGAGCACCTGCGGCTTCGGGCGTGAAGGGTGCGACCGCTGCACGCAGTTCATCCGCGCCGACTGCGTTCTCGCGCACGAACGCCGCGTCCATCAGGCTCTCCGAAAAAATCACATGCAGCATCGCCGCGAGCAGCGCGGGATCCTCGCCGGGGCGCGGCTGCAGGTGCACGTGCGCGCGGCGCGCGGTCTCGGTGCGGCGCGGGTCGATCACGATCAGCTTCAGCCCACGCGCGAGCGCCTCGGTGAGCTGACGGCCTGGGTTCTGCATCGGCAGCGCGCCGCTCTTCGAGATCAGCGGATTCTGCCCGACCACGAGCCAGCTCTCCGCGCTCGCGAAAGCCTGGCCACCCGCGTGCCATGCGCCGTGCAGCGCCATCGCGATCTGTTTGCCTGGCTGGTCGATCGTGTTCGACGTGAACAGCATGCGCGAGCCGAGCGCGCGCAGCCACGCGCTCGCGAGCTGCGACGAAGCTGGATACGGCAGGGAATTGGTGCCGATGTAGAGCGCGACCGCGCGCGGGCCGTGTTCGGCGACGATGCGCTGCACGCGCTCCGCGACCTCCGTAACAGCTTCGGCGCTAGCGATGCGCGCGAACCCCTGTGCGCCGCGTTTCAAGGAGTGCAGCAAGCGCGACGGGCTCGCGTGCTGCTCCGGGAGCGCGCGGCCCTTCGGGCACGAGTAGCCCCCATACAGCGGCGCCTCGGGATCGCCCGTCACAGAGGCCGCGCGCCCGTCTTCGAGCGTGACGGAGATGGGGCAGAACGCAGGGCAGAGGCGGCAAATTGCGGGCTTCTTCTCGCGCATGCGCGCAGGGTATGCGAGTGCCCGGGCGAGCTGCACGGCACTCTGCAGCGGTTCTGCTTTTTCGGGGCGCGATTGTGCGAATGTGCGCGACCGGAGGGCAGCGCATGTTCGATCTCACGGGGCGAATCGCGCTCGTCACGGGCGCAGGGCAAAATCAGGGCGCGGGCATCGCCCGTGCGCTCGCGGCGCGCGGAGCCGCGGTTGCAGTGAACGATCTGCACGCGGAGCGCGCCGAGCGTGTCGCCAGCGAGATCATGGCGCAGGGAGGGCGCGCGCTCGCCGTTGCCTTCGATGTGACGGACTTCGCCGCCGTAACAAGCGCCGTGACGCGCATCGCGGGCGCGCTCGGCGCGGTCGACATTCTCGTGAACAACGCAGGTATCCCCGAAGGCATGGGCATCGCGCAGTTCCGCGCAACCCAGCCCGAGGCCTGGCGGCCCTACATCGAAGTGAACATCTACGGCGTGATGAACTGCACGCGCGCGGTGCTGGAAGGGATGTGCGCGCGTAGCTTCGGTCGCATCATCACGATCACCTCGGGCGCCGGGCAGGCGGGGCTCGCGCTGGGTGTCTCGGCGTACGCCGCGGGCAAAGGAGGGCAGATCGCATTCATGCGCCACGTCGCGCTCGAGAACGCGCGCTCCGGGGTCACGGCGAACTCACTCGCGCTCGGCTTGATGTCGAACGCGGGCGGCAGTGACGTGACCGCGGCGCTTGCGAAGACGGTGCCGGTGGGACGACTCGGCACGCCCGAGGACGTCGGTGCCGCATGCGTGTTCCTCGCCTCGAGCGAGGCGAGCTGGCTGACGGGCCAGACGATCGGCCTCAATGGCGGAAACCTGACGAGCTGACGTGGCGCGCGCTAGCGAAGCCAACCCTTTTTATCGGAGCCACCCCGGCAGGCAGCCCGCGCGGCGGCACTCTTCCTCGAGGCCCTCCGCGAGGTACTGCTCGACGCGTTCCTTCTCGCCCTCGAGTTGTTCCTTGCGCGCATCGATGGCGCTGCACGGCACGTCTTCGCGGATGCCCGTGCGATCATCTTCGACCCAGAGCAAATTGCCGTCATTGCACCAGCGCACGGCTTTCTGGATGTGCGCGATCTGCGCCTCGATCTCTTGCAGCTCCTGCTTCACTTCGGCCCGCTTGTTACGCCAGAGCGCCTCGGAGCCGGAGCTGTCGTCCGCTGCCGCGGGAGCGCGCCGCCGCGCGGAGACTGCGCCGGGCCGCGCGCTCGCGAGCGGCTGATCCTTCTCGACGCGCTGCACCGCGGAATCGCTCGGCGTGTGCGGCTGCGCGTTCGGGCATTGCGCGGCGCTGCTCGTGAAGCGCACGTCGCCGTTCGGGCCGACGCACTTGAAGATCTCGGCCTGCGCAGCGCCGACGAGCAGCGCGCTCACGGCAGCAGCGATCACGACGCCACGCATCCCTAATCCCTCCAGGCTTGCGGAACTCCCGCACCGTTCGCTTCTGCGTCGAGCTCTTCGAGCGCCGCGGCGAGGTCTTCACGGCGCCGTTCGAGCACGCGGACGCGCCCGGGATCCGTGAGCTCGGCGCCTTCGAGATGCTCGTCGAGCGTCGCGATCAACCCCTGCAGCTCGCGATAGCGCCCGCGCCACTCCGCTTGGTTTGCGCCGCCGCGCACGTGCGCGTTCGGGAAGAGCGTGATCACGTTCGCCGCGGGATCGATCTGGAAGGTGAAGTTGTTGAAGAACGTGCCGCCGAGCAGGCCGATCGTCATCGCCGCACTCACCGAGCCGGGCACGTTCTCGATGCGCGCGTCGCCGACCTGAACCGAGGCGAGCGTCACGACTGGCGTATCGATCAGGCCGTTCGCGGTTTGGTAGGTTCGATGCGGCGTGTCGCGCCCGATCTGAATGCCTGCGGCGTCGGCGAGATGCGCGGGCACGAGCACGTCGCTCGCGCCGGTGTCGACGATGAACGGCGCGGTGATCGCATCGTTGATGCGCACGTAGACGATCATCGCGTTGCCCTGCTTCTCGAACGGGATCTGCAGCGCGCGACTCGAACGGGATCTGCAGCGCGCGACCCGAACTGCGCGCGGGCGTGTACGCCGCGGCTGCCGCGGGCGACGCTGCGCTCCGCTGCGTCTCGCGTCGCGCGGAGCGCTCGGCTGCGTCGCGCGCCGAGGCGGGCACCTGCGACAGATCCTGCGTGAAATGAACGTTGCCTTGCGCGTCCGTCCAGCGATAAATCTCGGCGCTCGCGGGGCCAGGCGGGCCCACGACGAGCAGGGCCGCTGCTGCGATTTGCGCAAGAAGACGCATCGCTGATCAATCGGCCTCGTGTGCGGTCGGCTTGAGACGCAGCGCCGCATCGGGAGCCGGCAACTCGCGCACTAGCTCGCGGTTTCGGCGCGCGATCCGTGCGGCTAGCTTCGCGCGGTGGGACCCATCGGCTTCACGGAAATGGCGGTGATCTTCGTGGTCGCGCTGCTCGTCTTCGGGCCGCACAAGTTGCCCGAGCTCGCGCGCAACCTCGGCAAGAGCCTCGCCGAGTTCCGTCGCGCCTCGAACGACCTGCGCAGGTCGATCCTGGAGGCCGACGTCCCGGCGCCCACGCCGAAGCCTCCGCAAGGCGCTGCGGACGAAGTCGCGGCAGGGGCTGCGCCCGCGTTGCCGCACAGCGTGCCGTCTGCAGCGCCGATCCCCGCGCCCGGTGCGGCGCCCGCGGTTCCGGACGCAAGCGCGAAGCCCAACGAGCCGACTGCTTAGGTCATGGACGAGAAAGCGCTGCCGCTGACCGATCACTTGTCGGAGCTGCGCAGCCGCGTCGGCAAGATCCTGCTCGCGTGGGCAATCGCTACCGGCTGCGCGTGGATCTACAGCGAAGACCTGTTTCGCGCGCTGCTCGCCCCCGCGATCGCGGCGCTCGGCCCCGCCGGCGGCAAGCTGCAGGCCATCTCGCCCGCGGAGATCTTCTTCACCTACTTGAAAGTCGCCCTGCTCGCGGGCTTCGTCGCCACCGTGCCGATCTTCTTCTGGCAGATCTGGTCGTTCGTAGCGCCTGGTCTGTATCCGTCCGAGAAGAAGGTGGCGCTGCCGTTCGTGATGGTCGCGAGCTTGTTATTCCTATCGGGCGCCGCATTCGCGCACCAGCTCGTCTTCCCTGCCGTGTTCGACTTCTTCGCGAGCTTCCGTAACGACTTCGTCGATCCGGCTTGGACGATGAACGAAGTCTTCTCGATGACGACGCAGCTGATCCTCGCGTTCGGCGTATGCTTCGAGATGCCGGTGCTCGTGTTCTTCCTCGCGATGTCCGGCGTCGTGACGCCGAAGCAGCTGTTCGGCTGGACGAAGTACGCCGTGCTCGTCTCGTTCATCGTCGCAGCGGTGCTGACGCCGACACCGGATGCCGTGACGCAGACGCTGCTCGCCGGGCCGCTCGTCGCGCTCTACCTGCTGGGCGTGGGAGTCGCGTGGCTGTTCGGCGCGAAGGAAAAGAGCGCGGCGGCGAGCGAGGAGAAGAGCGTCACGACCCCTCGTTAGGGCGCCGTGCCGCTCACACCCGCGCCACGCGCGCCACGATCTCGTCTCGCGCGCGCGCCGCATCCACCGCCATCGCGCACTCCATCTCGGTGCCGAGTCCGAGCGCCGCGGGCACTTCGATCGTGCGCAGCACGCCGCGCTGAATCGTCGGCAGGATGTGCAGGCGCTCGAACTCGAGCGAGGAGGCGTCGATCAGCGAGAGTACGGTGAGTGGATCGTGGAGGAACGCCGCGTTGTCGGGGGCGAGCGTGCCGCCGAGGCCGGTGAAGATCGCGATTTGGCGCGGCGTCCAGCTCGCGATCAGGCGTGCGAGGATGCGCGACACGGGGCGCGGCGAGGCGCTGAGCTGCGCGCGCTGCGCCTCGGTCATCCATACTTGGAGCGTGACGTCGGCCGTAACGAGGCGCGTCGTGAAGCCGGCGCCGAGCACGCTCATCGCGGCTTCGGGGTCGCTGCACAGGTTGTAATCGATGCCCGGTGGGCAGACGTAATCGCCGATCGCGACGCGACGGATGTGGCCCCCCATGATCGTGAGGCGCGCAATGCGTGAGGGCAGCTTCGGATCGAGCGCCACGGCGTGCGCGAGGTTCGTCAGTGGGCCGACGAAGATCAGCTCGAGGTTCGCCACCTCGCGCGCGGCGCGCACGATGCGCTCGGGCGCGGGCTCGTCGCTGATGGCGAGCGACTCGCCATCGCCGTAGCTCTCCAGATCGATCGGATATTCGTTGCGGCGCACGAGTGGGTCGCGAACGCCCGCACAGAGATCGACGTCGCGGCACCCCGCCTCCGCGAGCAGCCGGCCCGCGCCCCACGCGCGCGCGCGTGTGTCGCCGGAAACGGTGGTGACGGCGACGGGCCGCAGCATCGCTGGCGCCGAGAGCAACACCGCGAGCGCGAGCGCATCATCAACATCGCCGGAGATGTCGGTGTCGAAGACGACGGGCACAGCGCTCATGGATCCTCGCGCTAGAGCAGCGCCAACGTGGCCTCGCGCCTTCGCTTCGCCACGGCCTCCGGCTGCTCGGGCGGACGGCGCTCGTCGGGCTCGATGCGGAAGATCGCTTCGCCCTTTTTCACGACGCTGCCGTCGCGGCCAGCCATCAGGTTCTTCACGATCGTGCCGTTGAACGGCGCGAGCACCTTGTTGAACATCTTCATCACTTCGATCACGAACAGCGGCTGACCCGCCTCGAAGTGCTGGCCCTCTTCGATCAGCAGCGGAAGATGCGGCGCCTCGCGCGCGTAGTACGTGCCGCCGGTCGGCGTGACGATCTCGTCGCTCGCGGCGAGTGGCGGCGGCGCGAGGGCGCGCGCGAACTCGGCGGCCTGCTTCGCGTCCAGGAACTGCTTCGGGAACACCGGCTGCAGCTCCTCGTTCACCGTGACTTCGAGGAATGCCGACTTCACGCCGAGGCGCGGCACGAGCAGTAACAGCTCGAGCCCGAGCTGGAAGCCGCGATGCGAGGCGACGCAGCGTTGCCAGAGCGGCTCGTCGCCGCGAGCGAGCTTCACATTCGCTGCGCCCGCGAAGAGCGCATCGAGCTCAGCCGTGCTTTGTGCGCCAGTGCGAGCCTCGACCTCGTCGTAGAACGCGCGCGCGGCGTCGAGAATCTCTGCGTCGTGGCTCCAGATCTGCTCCGCAGGCGGCTTGTCGGCGCGGCTCTCGAGGTCGAGGAAGTGGTAGAGCTCTTCGAGGAAGCGCACCGGGTTCGCGGCGAAGCGGGGCTTGCCGTCCTCCACCGTCCACAACTCGCCATCGAAACGGCCAAGAAAGCCAGCGAGCCCGTGAGCGTTCGCGAATAGTCTCGCGAGCGGGCGTTTCAGCAGCGTCTCCTTCGCCTCGAACACGCTACGCGCTTCTTTGTCCGCGGTCTTCTCGAGCAGCTTGCCGAATGCGAGATCGAGGTCGACATCGTCGGCCACCTGGCGCAGCGCACCGACGGCGCCGAGGTAGGACGTCATGAAGCGCGTACTCGGCTCCGCCATCACGCCGCGCCCTAGGAACCACTGGATCAAGCCGTAATGCACTTCGAGATTGGTCTGCAGATCGTCACCGCGCAGCTCGGTGCGACGCAGGATCTCAGCCATGCGCTCGTAGTTCTCACGGCGCGAAGAACCCGCGCACAGCAAAAGCGCGATGTTCGAATCGTAAGCGCCTGCGACGTTGTAATAGACGAACGAGTTCGTGTCGGGATTGCGCAGACCGATGCCTTGATCAAAGCGAATTTCGCCCTCGATCGGCGGCGACCAGATCTTGATGAGCCCACCTGCGTGCGGCTGTAACGCCGCATTCGTCGCGTTGATGCGCACTTCGAGCGCCGAGAGGTTCCGCACCACGCGTTCTGGCTTCGGCACGCGCGGCCCGTGAGCTGCGAGCAGCGCCATCGCCTCGATCAAATCGTCGACGTAGAAGCACTCCGACTTCTTCTTCGGGTTCGTGAACTTCAGCCGATAGGCGAGCTCGGTGACTCCGTGCTCGACCTGGATGCGCGTGTTCATCTCCATGAAGAAATGATTGAAACCTTCGACGATGCACTCGAACGTCGACACGGAATCGAGGCCGGTGGCAGCGCCGAATTTTTCGCTCTCGGCCTCCATGCGCGCGAGGTAGTCGCGGTCCCCTTCGAGGATCGCGCGCGCCTTCCCGCTCGCACCCTCGATTTCGGCGTCGAGCAGCTCCTTGGTGAGAGACACCTCGACCAGCTTCTGTTCGTGCATCTGCACCGAGCAGTCGCGACCGCCCATGGACAAGCACCACTCCCCGTTTCCGATCAGCTGGATCTCGTTGTGGCGCGTGCGCTCGATGTTGAGCTCGATCAAGAAATTTCGATTCGAGCCGGGCTCGATCACCTTCGACTCGGCGCACACGTCCATGACCGCCGCGGCCACCTCTTCGGGACGCGCGACGACACGCTGGCCCTTTCCCCCACCGCCGCCGATGTACTTGAAGCGGACGCGGTGCGACTTGTAGTCGCGCCAAATCTCGGCGCACAGCTTCTCCGCTTGCGCTTGGAGATCCGCAATCGTGACGAGCTCGGTGGTCTTCGCGTAGCCCGCCTGCAACAACGACTCGGCGTTGCTCTCGAGCGAGAGCTTCGCGTCGAAGCGAAAGCCGAGCCCGTGCTGCTTCGCGAGCTGCTCGAGCGCGCCGCGATCCTTCGCTTTCGCGACGAGCGCGCGCGCCGCGACGTCGTCGACGCCGGGGATCACCGCGTTGCCGAGGCTGCGCGCGAGCTTCTTCGCCTCGTCCTTCGCGCCGGCGCGCTTCAACACACGCGCTGCGGGGCCGAGGAAGCCGACGCCCGCGTGCTCGATCGCCTCGACGAACTCCGCATCCTCGGCCATGAAGCCGTAGCCCGCGAAGATGTGCGTGTAGCCGTGATCCTTCGCGATCGCGACGATCTCGCGGATGCGCTTCAGCTTCTGCTCTTGGCCGGCGCCCATGTAGTCCTGAACGCGGTGCACATTGGCCGGAAACTTGAACGCGCGCAGCTCCGGCGCGAGGCAGCGTGGGTAGACGACCGAGTCTTTCTCGGAGAGCAGCATCCCGAACTGGCGGACGCCGATCTGATCGAGGACTTGGAAAGCCTCCATGCGCACCGGCCCACGGCACACGACGAGCACCTTCAAGTGCGCGACCGAGAACGACTTGATCCACTCGCTCGCCGACTGATCGAAACGCCCGGGCATGAAATTCTGGTCCAGCACGAATTACTCCGACTCTCGCTGGACGCCGCCCATCGGCGACGGCTTGTAGGTACGCATCAGGAATGCCAGATGCTCGCCGAGCACGCGCCGGCTCGTGCCGGGCATCACGATGCGCGACACCGAGCCGAGCGAGAGCGCCTCCTTCGGATTCATCAGCTCGCGCTCGTAGCGCTCGTTGATCTTGAGCAGGCCCGCGTCGCGCGCGCGCTTCGCGTCGGCCTCCGGCGTACCACTCGCGATCGTCTTGCGGAACGCGTCGTCGAGCGCGCGGATCTCGTCCTTGAACACGAACTCGCGACCGCCGCCGGGACCCATCACGGCGATGCGCGCATGCGGCATCGCGAACACCGCGTCGGCGCCGATGAAGTGCGAGTTGTATGCGGCATAGGCGCCACCGAAGGCATTCCGGATGATCAGCGTCATCGAAGGCACGCGTAGATCGACGATCGCATCGAGCAAGCGGCGGCCTTCGAGGATGATGCCGCGCGATTCCTGATCCCGGCCGGGCGTGAAGCCCGTCACGTCCTCGAGAAACAGCATCGGGATGTTATAGAGATTGCAGAAGCGGATGAAGCGCGTCGCCTTGCGGGCCGCGTCGACGTCGATCTGCCCGCTCGCGACTCCGGAGTTGTTGGAGACGAAGCCGACCACGTGCCCGCCGATGCGCCCGAACGCGGTGATCATGTTGCGCGCACGCAGCGGCTGCAGCTCGAAGTACTCACCGTGGTCGACGATCTGCTGCATGAACAGGGTGATGTCGAGCGGTGCGTTCATGCCGGCGGGCGAATCGAACGTCTTGCGGAAGAGAATGTCCTCTTCGAGCGTGAAGCGATCGAGCGGGTCGCTGGTCGGCCGGAACGGCGCGCCCTCGGTGTTGTTGTTCGGCAGATACGAGAGTAGGCGCAGCGCGGTCCGCAAGGAGCCGACTTCGTCCGAGGTCACGAGGTCGCAGACGCCGTTCAAGGCATGCACGCCGGGGCCACCGAG
>JANNKN010000487.1:0-8807 GCA_031396315.1 Deltaproteobacteria bacterium | reverse complement strand
GATGTCCCAGACCTCGGGACGTTCCTTCTCCACCATCTTCTTCGCGGCCTTGATGGTGGTCACGTAGCCGCGCTGCTCGAGCTTCGAATAGATGAACGGCTTGAACAGCTCGAGCGCCATGCGCGACGGCAGGCCGCACTGGTGCAGCCGCAGCTCGGGGCCGGCGACGATCACCGAGCGGCCCGAGTAGTCGACGCGCTTGCCGAGCAGGTTTTGCCGGAAGCGGCCCTGCTTGCCCTTCAGCATGTCGGAGAGCGACTTCAGCGGGCGCTTGCTCGGGCCCGTGATGATGCGGCCGCGCCGACCGTTGTCGAACAGCGCGTCCACGGCCTCCTGCAGCATCCGCTTCTCGTTGCGGATGATGACCTCGGGCGCGTTCAGCTCCTGAAGGCGCTTCAGCCGGTTGTTACGGTTGATCACGCGGCGGTAGAGATCGTTCAGATCGCTGGTCGCGAAGCGGCCGCCGTCGAGCGGGACGAGCGGGCGCAGATCCGGCGGAATCACCGGGATCACTTCCAGGATCATGTGCTCGGCCTTGTTGCCCGATTCACGGAATGCCTCGAGCACCTTCAGCCGCTTCGCGCACTTCTTGCGCTTCGCCTCGCTGGTGGCCTCGCGCATCTCCTCGCGCAGCCGCAGCGACTCGCCCTCGATGTCGAGATTGGCGAGCATCTGCCGCACGGCCTCGGCGCCGATGCCGTACTCGAACGCATCGCGTCCGTACTGCTCGCGCGCCTGGACGAGATCGTCTTCGCTCAGCAGCTGGCCGACACGCAGGTCGGTCTCACCGGGCTCGACGACGGCGTAAGCCTCGAAGTACAGCACCTTCTCGAGGTCGCGCAGCGTGATCTCGAGAATGTTCCCGATGCGCGACGGCAGCGACTTCAGGAACCAGATGTGCGCCACGGGCGTCGCGAGCGTGATGTGGCCCATGCGCTCGCGGCGCACCTTGGCCTGGATCACCTCGACGCCGCACTTCTCGCAGATCACGCCACGGTGCTTCATGCGCTTGTACTTGCCGCAGTTGCACTCGTAGTCCTTGACCGGCCCGAAGATCTTCGCGCAGAAGAGTCCATCGCGTTCCGGCTTGAAGGTCCGGTAGTTGATGGTCTCCGGCTTCTTCACTTCGCCGAAGGACCACTCACGGATCTTGTCCGGCGATGCGACCGAGATCTTGATCGCCTTGAAGGCGAGCGGGTCTCGGGGTTTCTCGAAGAGGCTGTAGAGGTCGCGCAATGTTCTCTCCTGAGCCTTGATTAGGGAATCCGCAGGCGCGTCAGCTGCGGCGCGCCAGCGCCGTCAGCTGCAAATCGCCTCGGGGTGCTTGTTACTGATGGTTCTTGTCTTCGATGAGCTCGACATTCAGTCCGAGCGCCATCATTTCTTTGACGATCACGTTGAAGGCTTCGGGCAGGCCCGGCTCGAGCTGGCAGTCACCCTTCACGATCGATTCGTACATGCGCGTGCGTCCGAGCACGTCATCCGACTTGACCGTGAGGAACTCCTGCAGCGCGAAGGCCGCGCCGTAGGCCTCCATTGCCCACACTTCCATCTCGCCGAGGCGCTGTCCGCCGAACTGCGCCTTGCCGCCCAGCGGTTGCTGGGTGACGAGGCTGTACGGCCCGATCGAGCGTGCGTGGATTTTCTCATCCGCGAGGTGGTGGAGCTTCAGCATGTAGAGCACGCCGACGGTGATGTCGCTGTTGAACGCCTCACCCGAGCGGCCGTCGAACAGAATCGTCTGCCCGCTGGTCGCTTGCCCGCCGCGCGTGAGCTCGTGCTTGATCTCGTCTTCGCGCGCGCCGTCGAACACGGCAGAGGCGACGTGGATTCCACGCTTCACGTTCTCGGCAATCTTTCGCACCGTCTCGTCCGGCGCGCCGTCGATCAGCTTCGAGATGCCCGCGTCGTCGTAGATCTCCTTGAGCTTCGCGCGCAGCGCCGCGGGGCCTGCGTGCTTCTCGACGAGCGCGTCGACCTGCTTGCCGAGGCCACGCGCCGCCCAGCCGAGATGCGTCTCGAGGATCTGCCCGATGTTCATGCGCGAAGGCACGCCCAGCGGGTTGAGCACGATGTCGACCGGCGTGCCGTCCAGCATGTAGGGCATGTCCTCGTCGGGAAGAATCCGCGAGATCACACCCTTGTTGCCGTGGCGCCCGGCCATCTTGTCGCCGACCGACAGCTTGCGTTTGATGGCGACGTACACCTTCACCATCTTGAAGACGCCGGGCGGCAGCTCGTCGCCCTTCTTGAGACGAGCGATGCGCTCGTCGAATACGGCGCGGATGACGTTCGCCTGGTCCTCGAAGCGGGTGAACACGCGGTCGACGCGCTCTTGCGCGGCTGCGTCGGTCACCTGCACCTCTCGCCAGCGGCGAATCGGCACGCCGTTCAGACGATCGACGGAGATCGTCTCGCCAGAGTCGAGCCACACCTCGCCACGGCGGTCGTCCGCGACGCGGTTCGCGGTCTTCTTGCCGACCACGAGCTCGGAGATCTTGGCATGCGCGTTGTCGCGGATGATCTTGATCTCGTCTTCCTGGTCCTTGCGCAGCCGCTCGGTCTCCAACTCTTCGATCGCGCGCGCGCGCTCGTCCTTCTCGACGCCGCGGCGTGAGAAGACCTGAGCGCCGATCACGATGCCGGCGACGCCCGGCGGCACGCGCAGCGACGTGTCGCGCACGTCGCCTGCCTTCTCGCCGAAGATCGCCCGCAACAGGCGCTCTTCCGGCGAGAGCTGGGTCTCGCCCTTGGGCGTGATCTTGCCGACGAGGATGTCGTCCGACTTCACTTCGGCGCCGATGCGCACGATTCCCGACTCGTCGAGATCGCGTAGCGCTTCCTCTCCCACATTCGGAATGTCGCGCGTGATCTCCTCGCGACCGAGCTTGGTGTCGCGCGCGACGCACTCGAACTCCTCGATGTGGACCGAGGTGAACTGGTCCTCGCGGACGACGCGCTCACTGATCAGAATCGAGTCTTCGAAGTTGTATCCACCCCAGGGCATGAACGCGACGACGACGTTGCGGCCGAGTGCGAGCTCGCCGCGATCGGTCGCCGGCCCGTCGGCGATCACCTGCCCGCGCTTCACCTTGTCGCCGACCTGCACGATCGGCTTCTGGTTGATCGCGGTGCTCTGGTTGGAGCGCTGATATTTCACGAGCGCGATGATGTCGACGTTCGGGCCCTCGGATTCTTCCTCCTCGGGCTTGATCACGATGCGGCTCGCATCGACGCCGACCACGGTGCCGTCACGCTTCGCGACGACGGTGACGCCGGAGTCGCGCGCAACCACGGACTCCATGCCCGTGCCGACGAAGGGCGCGTCGGTGCGCAACAGCGGCACCGCTTGGCGCTGCATGTTCGAGCCCATCAGCGCGCGGTTCGCGTCGTCGTTCTCGAGGAACGGCACGAGCGAGGCCGCGACCGACACGAGCTGGTTCGGCGAAACGTCCATCATCTCGACGTCTTCCGTCTTCAGCATCTGGAACTCGCCCATCTTGCGGGCGGTCACGGTCGGATTGACGAACCTGCCTTCCGCATCGAGCGGCGAGTTGGCTTGCGCGATCGCAAGCCGCTCCTCCTCGAGCGCGGAGAGGTACTTCACCTCGCTCGACACCTTCTTGTCCGTCACCGACCGGTACGGCGTCTCGATGAAGCCGAAGTCGTTGACGCGCGCGTAGGTCGAGAGCGACGCGATCAGGCCGATGTTCGGGCCTTCCGGCGTCTCGATCGGGCAGATCCGCCCATAGTGCGTCGGGTGCACGTCGCGGACTTCGAAGCCCGCGCGCTCGCGCGTCAGGCCGCCTGGCCCGAGCGCCGAGAGCCGGCGCTTGTGCGTCACCGCCGAGAGCGGGTTCGTCTGGTCCATGAACTGCGAGAGCTGGCTCGAGCCGAAGAACTCCTTGATCACAGCCGAGACCGGCTTCGAGTTGATCAAGTCGTGGGGCATCAGCGTCTCGATCTCTTGGAGCGACATGCGCTCCTTGATCGCGCGTTCCATGCGCACGAGACCGATGCGGTACTGGTTCTCGAGAAGCTCGCCGACCACGCGCACACGGCGGTTGCCGAGGTGGTCGATGTCGTCGATCCGCTTGTCAGGGTCCGAGCCATTCTTCAGATCGACGAGGTACTTGACCGCGCCGCTGATGTCGTCCGGCCGGAGCGTGCGCAGATCGCCGAGCGCGCACTCTTCTTCGGGGCTGTTCGCGCCCTTCGTGCTGTACGTGACGCGCGTGTCGGCGCTGAAGCTCATCTTGTGGTTGAGCTTCAGCCGGCCGACGCGCGAGAGGTCGTAGCGCTCCGGGTTGAAGAACAGGTTGTGGAAGAGGTTCGTCGCCGTGTCGAGCGTCGGCGGATCGCCGGGCCGCAGGCGGCGATAGATGTCGATGATCGCCTCTTCCTTGGTGACGGTCTTGTCCGCGAGCAGCGTGTCGCGGATCGCCGAGCCGCTGCCGACCGGGTCGAGGAAGAGCAGCTTGAACTCGTTCAGGCCGCGATTCTTGAAATCCTCGAGGTGCGCAGCGGTGAGCTCCTCATTGCACTCGAAGATCACTTCGCCGGTCGCTTCGTCGACGACGTCGATCGGCGACACGCGTTTCACCGAGTCGTCGCGCAGCAAGTCGTTCAGCTCGACCTGCACCCAGTCGATGCCGTCCTCGAGCATGCGCCGCACCGCGGCCTGCGTGAACTTCTTGTCCTTGCGCGCGAGCACGCGGCCGTCCGCCGACTTCACTTCGCGCGTGCAGCGTTGGCCGATCAGCAGATCCGGATCGACCTTCTTCAGGATTTGCTTGCCATCGATGCGAATCGTTTCGGGCTTGTAGAAGAAGCCGAGCAGGTCCTCTTCCGAGTAGCCGAGCGCCTTCAGCAGCACGGTCACCAGGATCTTGCGGCGGCGGTCGATGCGCGCGTAGACGAGATCCTTGTGGTCGAACTCGAGATCGAGCCAGGAGCCGCGGTACGGAATGATCCGGCACGAATAGATCTTCTTGCCGCCGGCACTGACGGTCGAGCTGGTCGAGGTGTCGTAAAAAATACCTGGCGAGCGGTGCAACTGCGAAACGATGACGCGCTCCGTGCCGTTCACGATGAAGGTGCCGTTGTCGGTCATGATCGGGATTTCCCCGAAGTAGACCTCCTGCTCCTTCACGTCGCGGATCGTCTGCGCGCCTTCCGCGTCGTCCCACGCGACGAGCCGCACGGTCACCTTGAACGGCGCCGCGTAGGTCATCCCGCGTTGCAGACATTCCTGCACGTCGTACTTCGGGGATTCGAGCGTGTACCCGACGAATTCGAGCGAGGCGGTGTCGTTGAAGTCGCGAATCGGGAAGACGGAGGCGAACACGGCCTGAAGGCCGGTGCGCTCCCGTTTCTCGGGATCGATGCGGGTCTGGAGGAAGCGCTCGAAGGACTCCTTCTGGATCTCGATCAGATTCGGGATCTCGAGGATCCGCGGGATCTTGGAGAAGTCCTTGCGAAGGCGAGGCGCGATCTCGGAGAAGTGCATCTGGGACACGTGAAGTGTTCCCTCCCAAGAATGGGTTTCCGACTCGAAACGCATGCACGCGCGAGCTCACGCCCGCGCTGCGTCTGCGCGCTGAAGAACAGCACACGGGACGGGGGCGCTCCGGTCAGGAATCGCCGCCGCTCCGAGTGCATTACTTGATGTCGACCTGGCCGCCGGCCTCTTCGATCTGCTTCTTGAACTTGGCGGCATCTTCCTTCGACACGCCTTCCTTCACCGACTTCGGCGCGCCTTCGACGAGATCCTTCGCTTCCTTCAAGCCGAGACCCGTAATGGCACGGACCTCCTTGATGACCTGGATCTTCTTGTCGCCACCCGAAAGGAGGATCACGTTGAACTCGGTCTGTTCCTCGGCGGGAGCAGCGGCGGCGGCGCCCGGCATCGCGGCCATCGCGACCGGAGCCGCAGCGGACACGCCCCACTTCTCTTCGAGAAGCTTCGCGAGCGTCGCTGCCTCCATGACGGTCAGGGTCGAAAGCGTTTCTACGATTGCGTTCATGTCGGCCATTGGATCTGGACTCCAGGTTGTCTTGGCGGTGCTGGCGGACCTTTGGGGTCCTCCCGCCGGTTACGAAACGTCGCCGGCAACGGGCCGGCTTCTCTCAGAGCTGGCGAGGGCTACGCGACCCCCGCTTCTTCCAACTTCTTGCTGCGCGCGGCGGCGAGGCGAGCGAGCTGCCCGCCCGGCGCCTGCAGCACGCCGAGGATCTTCCGCGCCGGGGCTTGCAGCAGCCCAATCAGCTGCCCGCGCAGTGCGTCGAGGCTCGGCAGCGTGGCGAGCGTCGCGATCTCCTTCGAGTCGATCGCCTTGCCCGCCAGCATCCCGCCCTTGACGGAGAACTTGTCGTTCTCCTTGGCGTAGTCGACCAGCGTCTTCGCGAGCTTCACCGGGTCGGCGTACGAGATCGCCACCGCGCTCGGGCCCTTGAAGTGCGGCTTCAGTACCGAGGCAGCGCTGCCCTCCGCGGCGATCCGCAGCAGAGAGTTCTTCACCACGTGGTATTCGTACTTGTCCTTGCCGTCGGCTCGGAGTTTCGCGCGCAGCTTGTCGAGCGACGCAACATCGAGGCCACGGTATTCCGCGATGATCACGCTGTTAGCGCGCGAGAACTTCGCCTTCAGCTCCGCGACGGCATCTTCTTTTTGGGCTCGGGTCAGCATGCTGGTCTCCTCACGCCGCCGCTTGCACGACCGAACCCGGGTCGATGCGAATCCCGGGGCCCATCGTGGTCGAGAGCGAGATCTTCTTGAGGTAAGTGCCCTTCGCAGACGCGGGCTTCGCGCGCACGATCGCGTCGATCAGCGCCGAAGCGTTCGCGAGCAAGTGCTCTGCACTGAACGAGGCCTTGCCGATCGAGCAGTGCACGATGCCGTTCTTGTCGACGCGGTATTCGACCTTGCCGGCCTTGTTCTCGGAGACCGCGCGCGTCACGTCCGCGGTAACGGTACCGAGCTTCGGGTTCGGCATCAGGCCGCGCGGACCGAGCACACGGCCGAGGCGACCGACGAGGCCCATCATGTCCGGCGTCGCGATCACGCGCTCGAAATCGAGCCAACCTTCGTCCGTGATTTTCTTCGCGAGATCTTCGGCGCCCACGAAGTCGGCGCCCGCGGCGCGGGCCTCCTTCTCCTTTTCGCCCCGCGCGAACACGAGAATGCGCACCGATTTGCCCGTGCCGTGCGGCAGCACGAGCGAGCCGCGCACCATCTGCTCGGCGTGCTTCGGGTCGACGCCGAGATTCATTGCGATGTCGACGCTCTCGTCGAACTTCGCGGTCTTCCAAGCCTTGAGGATCGCGACCGCTTCGGACAGCCCATACGACTTGTTACGGTCGACGGTTGCGAGGCTCGCGCTGTAACGCTTGCTGGACAGCGGCATGCTCAGCCCTCCACCACGTCGAGGCCCATCGAGCGCGCCGTGCCCTCGATCACCTTGATCGCCGCGTCGAGGTCGTTGGCGGAAAGATCGCTCAGCTTCATCTCGGCGATCTCGCGCACCTGCCGCTTCGTCACCTTGCCCACCTTCGTGCGGTTGGGTTCGCCCGAGCCCTTCTCCACCTTCGCGGCCCGCTTCAGCAGCACCGACGCCGGCGGCGTCTTGAGCTCGAAGGTGAACGTGCGATCCGAGTAAATCGTGATGAGTGCCGGAATGATGAGGCCCGGGCGATCTTGCGTGCGCGCGTTGAAGGTCTTGCAGAACTCCATGATGTTCACGCCGTGCTGGCCCAACGCGGGGCCCACGGGCGGTGCCGGGTTGGCCTGGCCCCCCGGACACTGCAGCTTCACGACTGCGGTGATCTTCTTTGCCATTTCTCGTCCTTTGTCGGGTTCTGGCGGGCGCTCTCGCGCCCTCCCCGTGTTCGCGTGTTCGCGAGCGTTGCTCGCTTGCTCGCAGCACCCGCCGGGCGGCGCCGCGCGCGCTCCTAATTACTCCGCGCTCAGGCCTTCTCTACGCTCGTGTAGTCGAGCACGACCGGCGTCGCGCGTCCGAAAACTTGCACCATCACGCGGACCTTCTCCTTGTCCACGAGCACTTCGTCGACGTAGCCGGTGAAGTTCGCGAACGGGCCGTTCGTGACGCGCACCGTCTCGCCCTGCTCGAACAGGATCTTCGGTCGCGGCTTCTCGGCACCTTCCTTCATCTGCGCGGTCATGCCCGCAACGGCTTCGTCCGTGATCGGCGTCGGCTTGTCTCCGCCGCCCACGAAGCCGGTGATCCGCGGCGTCTCTTTGACGATGTGCCACGTCTCATCCGTCAGGTGCATGTGCACGAGGATGTAGCCGGGGAAGAACTTGCGGCGAGCCGTTCGTTTCTCGCCCTTGACGATCTCGACGACGTTCTCCTCCGGAATCAGGACCTCGTCGAACTCCGATTCGAAGCCGAACGTCTTCGCGCGCTCGAGGAGGGCCTTCTTGGCCTTCGCCTCGTGCCCCGAATACGTGTGCACGATGTACCACTTCTTCTCAGACATCACGCTCTCCGACCCGGGGTTCACCGGATCAGCCGTTCAACAACTTGGGTAAACCGTCGGCCAACCACTCGAAGCCGGCCGACAGCAAGGCGTCGAGCACTCCGAGAATGAGGGTCATCAGGACCACGATCACGAGCACACCGATCGTGCCTCCGACGTATTCCTTCTGGCTCGGCCAGCTGATTTTTTCGAACTCGGTCCGGACGTCCAGCAGGTACTGCCGGAGATCTTGGATCCAACTGCTCGGGCTCATTTCCACCGCGACCTCGGACTCTCGGCTTGGCAGGTGCGGAGGGACTCGAACCCCC
>JANNKN010000478.1:0-3070 GCA_031396315.1 Deltaproteobacteria bacterium | reverse complement strand
CTCGGTGGCGCTCCGCGTTAGGCTTCACTCGCGGCGAGCCAGGCTTGGTACGCATTTGCATGATTGCCAAGGTGATTCTCCATCCCTGGCTTGGTAAGGCACTTTCGGTGTGGAGCCCACGCGTGAATAGTCTTTCGAGGTTCTTCATGCCAACCAACGTTGAAGGCCAGTATCTTCGACTTCGTAAAGAACTCTAGTTCTGAGTATCCCGGTACGTGGTCGTGAATCCACCAAGCAAGCCCCTCCCAGTCTGACGTTGCGTCGAAGTATGGGAGATATGGCATTACAACTATGCAGGCCATTGCTCCCTTCTTCTCGTCGGCAATCAGCTCGGCGTACTGCGCCAGCTCGATCGGCGGCAAGCCGCCGATCGTCACGCCGCTTTCCTGCACGTTGAAGGCCGACACCAACTCGGCGAGCCCCGCGCCGTACCAGACCGGCGCGCGCACGCCGGCGTAGTCCATCCACATTTTCACGAGATCGCGCTTCAGCGACTGGCGATCCGCGGGGTTCGTCTTGCTCGCGAGCTTGGCCACGGCCAAGTTGCCGTCGACCGTCATGCTGGCCCAGCCGCCGACCTCCTTGTCGACGAGGTACGGAATCGCATCGGTGCCGCTCTTGAAGGCCATCACGCGAAGCTTGCCGACGTTCGCCTTCTCCAGGTTCGTGAACCACATCGCCGCGGCGCGGAAGCGCTCGAGCTCGCGGTACAGCTCGGTCGCGGCTTCGGCGCTCCCATCCGTGTAAACCGTGATGGCCGAGCCCTCGATCACTTGCCAGTCACGGCCGGCTGGCGTGCTGGCGCAGCCGGAGAGCAGGGCGGCGGCGGCCAGGGTGAAAGCCAGGGCCCAGCCTGACGGCTGCTGCAGAGACGACATCGCGCGGTTCCTCGGTGAAGGGGCAATTCCTACAGCATTCCGCGCACTTCGGCCTGGCCTCGCGGCTCGGAATCTGGCCCCGCCGGCAGGCTTTTGATTTACAAGACGCAGCGTCTCGAATAGCATCCCAACGTCCCTGCCAGCTGAACCGCGTTCGCCGCTTTGGAGGCCGCGGTCCCGGCGCCCGCAATCGACTGCGCGCATCGGGCTGAGTGGGCGTTGCGGCGGCGACCGCCTGCCGGATCGGAGATTCGAGATGAAACCGCGCAAGCGCATCGTTCCCGGCCGCCGCATGCCGGTGAAGGCGCCGGTCGTCGCGAAGCGGCCGAAACGCGCCAAGAGCGATCTACCGAGCGCGCTCGGTGGCATCACGGTGCTCGACCTCTCGACGGTCGGGCCGGGCACGCGCTGCACGCGCATCCTCGCTGATTACGGCGCGCGCGTGATCAAAGTCGGCGCGCCGCCGCGCCGCGCCGGCGTACAGGTCGAAGCCGCGTTCTATGCCTACAGCGCGCGCCGTCACTTCAAGCAGGTGCGGCTCGATTTGAAGGAGCCCGAGGGCCGCGACGCCTTCATGAAGCTCGCGAAGCGCGCCGACGTGATCGTCGAGAGCTACCGCCCCGGCGTCGTAAAGCGCCTCGGCATCGATTTCGACGCCGTCAAGCGCGTGAACCCGCGCGTGATCTACGTCTCGACGAGCGGCTTCGGGCAGACGGGTCCCGCCGCACAGTGGGCCGGGCACGATCTCAACTACCTCGCGATGGGCGGCTACCTACACACCTCGGGCCGCGGGGCCGGCGGCAAGCCGCCACTGCCGGGTGCGACGATCGCCGACAGCGCAGCCGGCGGGATGCACGCTGCAATCGCGGTGCTCGCTGCGATTCAGCGCCGCCATAACACCAAGAAGGGCGAGTATCTCGACGTCTCGGTGACCGAGGGCGTGCTCTCGCTCACGTCGCTCTACATCGACGAGTTCCTCGCCACCGGCGAGAAGCCCGGCCCCGGCCACGACGTGCTCACCGGCCGCTACGCCTTCTACGACACTTATCAATGTGCAGATGGCAAGTGGGTCGCGGTCGCCGCGATCGAGGGCCACTTCTTTCGCAACTTGTGCAAAGCCCTCGGCTGCGAGCGCTTCGCCGAGAAGCAATACGACGACAACGCGCAGGCGCAGCTCAGGGGCGCGTTTGCGAACGCATTCAAGACGCGCGACCGCGACGACTGGGTGAATGAGCTCGCGCCGAACGACACCTGCGTCTCGGCGGTGTACTCGATCGAGGAGCTGGTGCGGGACAAGCATCTCGCCGCGCGCGGCGCCTTCAGCGAAGCGGTGCACGCGAACCGCGGCGCCTTCCAGCAAGTCGCGCCCGTGCTCGCGGGCATGGACCGCGACGGCGAGCCGTTCGAGGCGCGCGACGCGTCGCGCTCGGACACGCTCGAGCTGCTCAAAGAAGCGGGCTTGAGCGCGACGCGGATCGAAGATTTGAAGGCGTTCGGCATCATCGCGTAACAAGTTCAGCAGGAGAGAGCGATGTCAGAGATCCCGGCCGACGTCCAAGCGTGGATCGGCCAGAAGCGGTACGAGCTGTGGGGCGATTTCGACGTCGAGCGCGGCTACGTGTTCACGACCTGCTCGTCGGTGATGAACGGCAACCCGCTGTTCTGGGACGAACAGGCTGCGCGCGAGATCACGAACGGTTTCGTCGCGCCGCCGACCATGATCTCGGTCTGGTTCCGGCCGCATCATTGGTCGCCCGGTAAAGACGAAGGCGCGGTGCCGCTGCAGTGTCACTTCGATCTGAAAGAGCGGCTCAGCGTGCCCGAAGCGGTGATGACGGACAACGCGATCACCTTCTACGAGCCCGTGCGGATCGGCGACCGGCTCAAGACTCATCAGGTGATCACCTCGATCTCGCCGCTCAAGGAGACGAAGCTCGGCCTCGGCCATTTCTGGGGGCTCGAGGTGCACTACGAGAACCGGAAGGGCGAGCGCGTCGCGATCGAGACCTACACCGGTTATGGGTATCGGAGGAAGTAATGGCGTACGCAGTCCGCACTCTCGACAGCATCAAGGCCGGCGACGTGCTGCCGGAGTTGAAGATCGAGGTCACGCCGACGACGGTCGTGCTCGGCGCGCTCGCGAGCCGCGATTGGCGCCCGATGCACCACGACAAGGATTTCGCCGTGGGTCG
>JANNKN010000450.1:0-9204 GCA_031396315.1 Deltaproteobacteria bacterium | reverse complement strand
AGCTGAAACGCCAGCTGGGGTTGCCCGCGCCGATCGCGCGCACCTCCGTGGCGCGGCCCACTGCGTCGCTCGTGATCTCGATGCGCTCGCCTTCGGAGTTCGTGATCGCGGCGAGGAAGTTGCCCGCGTACTCGTAGCGCTCACCAGGCCGGCCCTTCGCAACGTCGAGGCCATCGCGCGCGGCGACGAGCTTGCCGTAGGCGTCGTAGCTGAAGAGCGCGCTGCGGCCTGCGCGGTCGTCGATGCGCACGAGCCGCGCGTTCACGTCGTAAGCGAGCGTGAACAGGAGCGTGCACGCGGCTGCGCTCGTGCACTGTTCGACGGCGCTCGTACGCCACTGCGCGCCGAGCTGCGCTTGGGCGAAGCGTAGGCGCGGGAAGCTCGCGCTCGCGTAGTGCATCGCGATCAGCCGCCCGGTCGCGGCGTCGAACTCGTGGACGAGCCCGCCCTTCGTCTTCACACGCGTCGCATCGAGCCTCACCCAGTGCGTGCCCGGTGCCGCGCTGCCGTTCGCGAGGCTCGCGAGCGGAAGCGAGGCGCCGCTCGCATCGCGCAACGTGCCATTCTTGTAGGTCGCATCGACGCTCGCGGTCCAACCCCACGAACTGTTGTAGACGGCGCCGATCGCGAACGGCCCGAGGCGCGTGTCGAGCGCGAGGTCTACGCGCTCGTGGTAGAAATTGCCGCCCGCCGCGTTCACGTGACCGCCGGGCACCGCGACGCGCGCAGGCTCCGTGAACTCGACGAGGCCGGGCCGCGGCGGGAGTTGGGCCGAGACGCACGCGAACAGGAGCGCCATCGCGAGCGCCGAGAACAAGAGAACGCGCACCCAGCGCGTGCGGTCGGAAGTCGTTCGTCGAATCATCGCCCTTGCTCCGCGGGACCGCGGGGCGATGCGAGGAACCTAAGCGCTCGAGCCTGGGCGGCGCAGCTGGGAAATGCGCCAGAGCGCGACGGAGAGCGTCAAAGCGGGCCGGGCGACCCGTCGGCGCGCCGCATTCAGCTCAGCAGGTGCAGGCCCGCGTCCACCAGCAGCGTCTCGCCGGTTACGTGGCGCGAATCTGCACCGCACAGGAAGACGACGCTGGCGGCGATGTCCTCGGCGCTCGAGGCGACGCGCAGCGGCACGCGCGCGGCGACGGCGGCGCGGATCTTTGCAGTGTTCTCTTCACCGACGCCTTGCGGGAACCAGCGCGTGTCGATGAAGCCGGGGCATACCGCGTTCACTCGGATCTTCGGCGCCAGTGCGCGCGCGAGCGAACAGGTCAGCGTGTTGAGCGCGGACTTGCTGGCGGCGTATGCGATCGACGAGCCCGTGCCGTCGACGCCCGCGATCGAGGACACCATCACCACGGGCGAAGCGCGGCCCGAGGCGTCGGCGCCGCGCTCGAGCAGGCCGCGAGCGGCGCGTGTCATCTGGAACGCGCCCACCACGTTGACGCCGTAGATGCGCTGGAAGTCGTCGGCGCTGAGGCCGTCGAGGTTCGCGTGCGCGACGTGCTTCGTGGTGCCCGCATTGTTCACGAGCACGTCGAGCTTGCCGAAGCGCTCGGCGGCCTCCGCGAGCTTCCTGCAGTCCGCGTCGCTCGCGACATCGCCTCGCACCACCACCACCTCGGCGCCCGCTTTGCGGCAACGCTCCGCCGTCTCCTCCGCCTCCGCCGCGCTCTTCGAGTAGTTCAGGATCAGCGCCGAGGCGCCACGCCGCGCGAGCTCGACAGCGACCGCCGCACCGAGCCCCGTAGCCGAGCCAGTAATTAAGGCGACCTGTCCCGAGAACGAAGTCGACGCTGCATTTCGCTCGCTCACGTGCTGCCCCCGTCAGTTGTGGCAATGATTCCCTACACGAATCGAGAGCGCCTCGACGGCGCTCTCGATTCGCCTTCCCCTCTCCTCCATGCCTCGCCGACCCAGGTTCCACCCAAGCCCGCCGGCGCAGGGGCAGCCGGGCCGGGTGGATCGCGGCCAGAGGGCCCGGTTCCCACCCAAAAAACGGCACACCGCCGACTCGCGAGCCGCGGCCGCGTGCGCGCAAGCACGCCCAGCTGCAGCGCACCGCCTCCACCCAAGTCCGCACGTCTCGCAGCCAAGGGCCCGGAGCCGCGACCACCCGGCCCGGCTGCCCCTGCGCCGCCTCGGTCTTCCGGTCCCAGGCCAGCGCCCCCTACAGCACCAACTCCGCCATCGTGCGCAGCATCCCGACGTCGCGAGACATGAACAACAACGTCGTCACCGGCGTGTCGCGCCAGGCGGCGATGCGGTCCTTGATGCGCGCGACGGGGCCGACCAGCGAGATCTCGTCGGCGAAGGCGTCGGGCACGGTCGCGATTGCCTCGGCGCGCTTCCCCGCCATGAACAGATCTTGGATCTTTTCGGCCTCGGCCTCGAAGCCCATGCGCGACATCAGTTCCTTGTGGAAGTTGCGCTGCTTCGAGCCCATGCCTCCGATGTAGAAGCCGAGCCCGGCCTTCACGGCCATCAGGCCCGCCTTCACGTCGTCGGTGATGTTCACGTTCACGCCCGCGCAGATCTCGAAGCCCGGCTTCGCCGCCTTCAGCGAGTCGGCGTAGACCTCTTGGCGATATGGCGAGTAATAAAGCGGCAGCCAGCCGTCGGCGATCTCGGCTGTTAGGGCGACGTTCTTCGGGCCCTCGCTGCCGAGGAAGATCGGCACGCTTGCGCGCAGCGGATGCGTGATCGAGCGCAGCGGCTTGCCCATGCCCCAGGCGCCAGGACCCGTGTACGGCAGGGGGTAGTGCGGCCCGGGATTCGAGACGGGCGCTTCACGCTTCAAGACTTGGCGCACGATCGAGACGTACTCGCGCGTGCGTGCGAGCGGTTTGTCGAAAGGCTGCCCGTACCAGCCCTCGACGACCTGTGGGCCGGAGACGCCAAGGCCGAGCGTCACGCGTCCATTCGAGAGATGGTCGAGCGTGAGCGCGTGCATCGCGGTCGCGGTGGGTGTGCGTGCGGAGATCTGCACCACCGCCGTGCCGAGCCGGATCTTCTTCGTGTGCGCGGCGATCCAGGTGAGTGGCGTGAACGCGTCGGAGCCCCAGGCTTCGGCGGTGAAGACGATGTCGTAGCCGAGCTGCTCGGCTTGCTGCGCGATCTCGACGAAGCCCGGCGTGGGCTTGTCCTGCCAATAGCCGAGCTGGAGTCCGAGCTTGAGGGGCTTCGCCATGCGGGTGTCTCCGACGAGTGGGCGCCAGAGGTAGCACGCGGTTTGGGGTGCGCAGAAACTTCTGCGACGCTGCGACGCGACGCGGAACGGGGGGTGCGCATGGCACGCTGGACGTTTGGATTTGTGTTGGCACTCGCAGTCGGCTGCGGTTCCCCGGAACGCGGCGCGAGCGCGCCAGCGCCGCAGCCGGCGAGCGCGCAGCTCGAGCTCGCAATCGCCAGTTATTGGGGATCTGCGGGCGGTTCGGCGCTGCGCAGCGCGGTGTTCGACGCCGAAGGAAATCTCTTCATCGCCGGCGGTACGAAGAACGCCGCGGAATGGCCCCAGACGGCACCGCCGATCGGGCCGCTCGGCAACTTCGACGTGATCGTCGCCAAGTTCGATCCCAGCGGGCAGAACCTCTGGTCGATCGTGATCGGGGGCACGGGCGAGGATTACGCCTACGTCACGGCGCTCGGCGCCGACGGCAATCTCGTCGTCGGCGGGCGCAGCGGGCCAAAATTCCCCGTGACGGCCGGCGCCTATCAGACGTCGTTCGCTGGCGGCTACGGGCGCGGTCCGCACGAGCCCACCGACGGCTTCTTGCTCTCGCTCACACCGGCCGGCGCGCTGCGCTGGGCCACGTACATCGGCAGCTCGGGCGACGACATCACGCGCGGTATCCAGGTGCTGCCCGACGGCGGGATCGCGGTGTCCGGGGGCAACACGGATCGGTCCGACCTGCCGACCACGCCGGGCGCGGTGAAGGCGAAGCTCGGCGGCGCCAAGGATCCGTGGGTCGGGCTGTTCGAGCCGACCGGTGCGAGCGCGCGCTTCCTGACCTACGTGGGCCCGAGCGACGACGCGGATACGGGCGATGAAACCGTGCGCTCGATCGGCTGGGACGGTCGTGAGAGCCTCTGGATCGCCGGCACCACGGAGGGCACGGACCTCGCCGCCACGCCGGATGCATTTCAGCCGAAACGTGGCGGCGGCTCGAGCGCGTATGTCGCCAAGCTCTCTTTGGACGGCCGCCGCATGCCCTACTTCTCTTGGCTCGGCGGCAGCGGCTCAGAGAACGTCGAGACGGAGGGAATCTCCGACGCGGCCGGTGCGTTCTTCCTCGCCGGCGGGACGAGCTCGGCCGATTTTCCGGTGACGGCCGGTGCAAGCGCGGTCGGGTCCGGCGGCGACGGCTGGGTGGCGCGCATCGAACCGGACGGGCGTCTCGGGATGGCGGCGCGCTTCGGCGGAACGGGTGGCGAGAACTTCTTCGGGCCGGCGCTCGATGCGGCCGGGAACCTCTATGCCTCCGGCACCACCCACTCTTCCGATCTCCCGACGACGGTCGGGGCGCTGCAAGCCACGCTCGCGGGCCCGTCCGACGCGCTGCTGGTCGGCTTCGACCCGAAAGGTGCGCTCGCGTTTGCGAGCTATTTCGGCGGCAGCGGCGTCGACACGGGGCGCTTCGCAGCTGCGGATCGAGCTGGGAGGCGCATCGTCTTGATTGGAGAGACCACCTCGACCGATCTGAAGCTGCGCAACGCGGCGCAGAAGAAACCCGGCGCGGTGTACTTCGCGGTCTTCGAAGTGCAGGTTCCCGGCAGCACGGAGCCGGCAGCGAAACCGGTCGCGCCTGGAGCACCCGCCGCAACGAAGTAGCGGCGACCGCGTGCGCTACGGTGCACCGCTGTGCGGATCGCGGTCATCATTCCCGCGCGCGATGAAGAAGAGCGCATCGAAGCTGCGATCCGAAGCGCCCGAGAAGCTGGAGCCGAAGTGATCGTCGTCGACGGCGGCAGTCGCGATGCGACTGCGCAGCGAGCCCGAGGGCTGGGCGCGCGCGTGATCTCCAGCGCGCCCGGACGCGCTCGTCAGCTCGCGCTGGGCGCCGACGCTGCGAGCGACGCCGAGACGTTCGTGTTCCTGCATGCGGATACGACGCTGCCGGCGGGCTGGGCGGCGCGCGTCATCGCAGCGCTCGAGGACCCGCGTATCGCTGGCGGCGCCTTCGCGTTCCGCTTCGCCGAGCGCGGCGTGCGGCTGCGCCTCGTCGAGCTCGGCGTGAAGCTGCGCCTCGCGCTCGCGCGCCTGCCTTACGGCGATCAGGCGCTGTTCGTGCGCGCCTCCGTGCTGCGCGCGCTCGGCGGCGTCCCGCAAGCGCCCATCCTGGAAGACCTCGACCTCGTGCGCGGCATGCGCGCGCACGGGGCGCTCGCGCTGTTGCCCGAAGCCGTGACGACCTCGGCGCGGCGTTATCAGGTGCGCGGGGTGCTGCGCACCGTCTGGCGAAATTGGCTTGCGCTTGCCGCCTGGTCGCTCGACCTCGACCGCGCGCGCGTCGCCGCGTGGTATCGCCGGTGAGCGCAGCGAGCTCCGGGAGCGAGCCGCGCACGACCGTGCAGATCGCGGACGAGCGGCGCCGCATGTTCCGCCGGCTCGGTCACTACATGCGCCGGAACGCGCGGCTGTATGGCCTCGGCGTCATGACGACGCTCGGCTACGCGGTGATCTACGTCGCGTTCCCGCGCGCGATCGGGCTCACGATGGACGCTGTGATCACGCACGCGGGCTCGAGCGGCGACGCGGCCGCGCGGGTCGCCGAGGCGCGTCACATCGGCTGGCTGTGTGCGGGCCTCGTGGGCATCGCCCTTGCGCGCGCCGCGTTCCGGTATTTCTCACGCGTCGAGATCTTCAACGCCGCGCGCGAGATCGAATATCAGATTCGCAATGATCTGTTCGCACATCTGCAGCGTCTGCCGCAGTCGTTCTATTTGCGCTGGCGCACCGGCGACCTGATGAGCCGCTGTGTGAACGATCTCACCGCCGTGCGCCTGATGCTCGGCCCGGGCCTGCTCAACCTCGCGCAGACGCCGGTGCTGATGGCCGTCGCGATCGGCGTGATGCTCTATAACAACCCGACGTTGACCGGCTTGATGCTGCTGCCATATCCGCTCTTCCTGTTGATCGCGCGCGGCTTCGGACGGCGCATGCACGCAACCAATCTCGCGGTGCAGGAAGGGCTCGCGGATCTCTCGAGCCACTTGCAGGAGACATTCTCGGGGATCGCGGTGGTCAAGGCGTACGCGATGGAGGAGACGACGCGACGCAAGTTCGACGGGCTCGCCCAGCGGCTCTACGACCGCAACGTCGATCTCGCGCGCGTGGGTGCGACGATGCCTGCGTTCACGGGCCTGCTGCCGCTCTCGGGCATGGCGATCGTGTTCGTCGCGGGTGGCTTGCAGATCCGCGCTGGCGAGATGACGACCGGCGACTTCCTCTTCTACATGCTGATGAACTACGAGCTCGGGCTGCCGCTCTTCATGCTCGGCTGGATGTTCAACCTCGTGCAGCGAGGCACCGCCTCGATGTCGCGCATCGACGAAGTGCTCGCGACGCCGCCCTCGATCGCGGACAGCGCGGGTGGCGCGAACATCGAGACGCTGCGCGGCGAGATCGAGCTGCGCGCGCTGAGCTTCGCGTACCCCGGCTTCGAGCAGCGCGCGCCCGCGTTGCGCGACGTCTCACTCCGCATTCCGGCCGGCGCGGTGGTCGGCTTCGTCGGCCCCGTCGGCTCAGGCAAGACCGCGCTCGCCTCGCTCGTGCCGCGCCTCTACGAGCTCGCGGATGGCATGCTCTTCATCGACGGTATCGACATCAACCGGATCCCGCTGAAGACGCTGAGGCGCGCGATCGCGATGGTCCCGCAGGATCCGTTCCTGTTCTCGCTGACGCTCGCGGACAACGTCGCCTATGGGCTCGCCGAGACGGACATGGCGCGCGTGAAGGATGCAGCCGAGCGCGCGCAGCTCGCCAAGGACGTCGCGGATCTGCCGTACGGCTACGGCACGCTCGTCGGCGAACGTGGCGTCATGCTTTCCGGCGGACAACGCCAGCGCGCAGCGCTGGCACGCGCGCTCGCGCTCGATCCGCGCATCCTGATTCTCGACGACACGCTCTCCGCGGTGGACGCCGAAACCGAGGCCGCGATCCAGGCCGGGCTGCGCCGCGCGTTCGAGGGGCGCACCGTGCTGGTGGTCGCCTCGCGCGTCGCGACCGTGCGCGACGCCGACCTGATCGTGGTGCTCGACGAGGGCCGCATCGTCGAGCGCGGCACGCACGAGGATCTGCTCGCGCGCGGGGGGCTGTACGCGCGGCTCGCTCTCGATCAGGAGGCCGAGGCCCGCCGGCGCGCGGCGCTCGCCGCGGTCGAAGCGGAGGACGTGCGATGACGGCAAGCGGCGTTTCGCCGGGCGCTGCGAGGCGGAGCCGAGCGAAGTCGAACAGTGGCCTCCGTGTGGGGAGCTCCTGCGCGGCCGCGTTCGCGCGCCAAGGATTGCGACCATGAGTGCGCCGGTCGGACAGCAGCTGATCGAAGACGAGGACATCGGCAAGGCGTTCGATGGGCGCCTGATGAAACGGCTTTGGCACTGGGTGAGGCCGTATCGCCGCCGCGCGCTGCTCTCGATCTCGCTGGTCGCGCCCGCCTTTGCACTCGAGGTGATCGGGCCGAAGTTGTTAGGGGCAGGCGCGAACTTCTGGTCGGGTACGCCTTTGCCTGGGTGGCTCACGCCGCCCGCCGGGGCGGACCCGATCTGGTGGCTCGGCGGGCTGTTCGTGGTCGTCTCGCTCGGCAACCTCGCGCTCGATTACCTGCAGGCGATCCTGCTCGCGACCACCGGCCAATCCGCCATGCGCGACATGCGCCGCGACGTCTTCACGCACATCCAGAAGCTGCACATGGGCTTCTTCGACGGCTACCCGGTGGGCCGGCTCGTGACGCGCGCGACGGGTGACATCGAGCACGTGAGCGAGGCTTTCACCGCCGGCCTCGTGCTGCTCGTGACCGACGTGCTGCGCATGGTCGGCTTCGCGTTCGTACTCTTCCACACCGACGCACGGCTCGCGGGCTGGACGTTCCTCGTGATCCCGCCCCTCGCGATCGCAGCGTTCGTGTTCCGCTGGCGCGTGCGCGAGGCCTTCCGGCGCTCACGCGTGCTGATCGCGCGCCTCAACGCGACGCTGCAAGAATCCGTCACCGGCATGAAGGTGATCCAGCTGTTTTCGCGCGAGTCGCGCAATCAGCGCGAGTTCGAGGCGCTGAACGCCGAACACCGCGACTCCTGGGTCGATTCGATCCGTTACGACTCGGCGCTCTTCACCGTGGTCGAGCTCGCCGCGGGCGTGGTGTTCTCGATCGTGATCTGGAAGGCGACAGGCTACGGCTCGGCCGGCGTGATCGTCGAGTTCGTGCGGTACATGCAGCGCTTCTTCATGCCGCTGCGCGACTTGTCGGCGAAGTACTCGGTGATGCAATCGGCGATGGCGAGCCTCGAGCGCATTTTCTTGCTGCTCGACATGCAGCCCGCGGTGCGCGACGCGGTCGCAGCGCCAGAACCCGCCGGCGTGCCCGTCGCGCAGGCGCGCGTCGGCCGCGGCGAGGTCGAGTTCCGCGACGTGTGGTTCGCCTATCGCGGCGAAGACTGGGTGCTGCGCGGGCTCTCGTTCCGCGTTGCGGCGGGCGAGCGCGTGGCGTTCGTCGGCGCGACCGGCGCGGGCAAGACCACCGTGATCAAGCTGCTCGCGCGCCTCTACGAGATTCAGCGCGGCGCAATCCTCCTGGATGGCGTCGACATCCGCATGATCCCGCAGCGAGAGCTGCGCCAGCGCGTCGGCATGGTGCTGCAGGACGTGTTCCTGTTCTCCGGCACGATCGCCGACAACCTCGCGCTCGGTCGCAGCGACCTCTCCCGCGAAACGCTCCAGCGCGCTGCCGTCGCCGTCGAAGCCGATCGCTTCATCGCACGCTTGCCGCGCGGCTATGAGACCGAGCTGCGCGAGCGCGGCGCGAACCTCAGCGCCGGCCAGCGCCAGCTGCTCTCCTTCGCGCGCGCGCTCGCTCACGGCGCCGATGTACTGGTGCTCGACGAAGCGACCAGCTCGATCGACACCGAGACCGAGGCGCTGATCCAGCACGGCATCCACGTGCTGATGGAAGGCAAGACCTCGCTCGTGATCGCGCACCGGCTCTCGACCATCCA
>JANNKN010000396.1:0-4608 GCA_031396315.1 Deltaproteobacteria bacterium | reverse complement strand
AGGCCCGTGCCTTTGCCGACTGGCTTGGTGGTGAAGAACGGCTCGAAGATTCTGCTGCGCACCTCGGGGCTCATGCCGGGTCCGTCGTCCTGGAACTCGAGCACGACGCCGTCGGGCTCGGGCCGCGTGCGCACCGTGATCTTGCCGCGCCCGTCCATCGCGTCACATGCGTTCATCAGCAAATTCATGAACACCTGGTTGAGCTGGCCGGCATAACAACGCACCTCCGGCAGCTCGCCGAGGTCGCGTTCCACCACGATGCCGTTCTTGGTGCGCGGCTCCATCAACGCGAGTGTGCGCTGAATCGCTTCGTTCAGCGAAACCTGCGTCAGATCCGCCTGATCGGTGCGCGAAAAGGTGCGCAGATCCTGCACGATCTGCTTCACGCGGCCGGCGCCCTCCTGGCTGCGGGAGAGCAATTTCTCGATCGCCTCGCGCGTGCGGCGGCGGCGCGCGGGGTCGGCATCGGTGCGCATCAGGCGCTCCACGTACTCCTCGAGCAGCTGGAGGTTCGCGTGCACGAAGCCGATCGGGTTGTTGAGCTCGTGCGCGACGCCCGCCACGAGCTGGCCGAGCGAGCGCATCTTCTCGGATTGCACGAGCTGCGCCTGCGTCTCGCGCAATTCGCGCGTGCGCTCCTCGACGCGCGCCTCGAGCGTCTTGTTGAGCTGCGCGATCTCGTCGAACGCCTTCGCGTTCTCGATCGCGATCGCGCTCTGGTTCGCGAGTGTGCGCAGCAGCTGGCGCTCGTCGGGCCCGAGCCGTTCGCTCGTGAGCTTCCGGCCGACCGCGATGATGCCCAGCAGATCGACCCCGAAGAGGATCGGCACGAGCAGCTCGACATCGAGCGTGTCGAACACGTCCTGACATGCGGCGCGTGTCTCGGGATCGGCCTCGTCGTCGAAATCGCCGCGCGCGAGCTCCTGGCGCTGCATCCAGAGCTGGCGACACCCGGGTTGATCGGGCTCGAGCTCGAGGCCGAGCGCCTCACCGTCCCAATCGCCGCGCGACGCCGTCGGCCGCAACACCTCGCCGGCGTCGGCGTGCACCATCACGAGCGCGCGCTCGACGCCCATCGTGTCGGTCACCGCGATCAGGATGCGCTCGACGATCTCTTTTGCCGAGAGCATCGAGACCATCGCCTCGGAGATCTCGCGCACCGCGCGGCGATAGGCTCGGCGCTCGCGGTCGAACAGATCGTCGACGAAGCGCTGCACGCGCCGCAGCAACGGGTTGAAAGCGAAGATCGCGAGCGGGATGAAGACCACGGAGAAGACGGGCGTGCGCGCGTCCATGTCCAGACGGCGCAGTGCGCCGGCGGCCACCGTAATGACTGCTGCGAAGACGCCGGTGATCGCGAGCGTCGCGGCCCCGTAGGCCGCACTGCTGCGCGCGACGACGCGCAGGTCGAACAAGTCGCGGCGCACGATTCCGTAGCCGACCGCGGCTGGAAACAGAAAGAAGAGCGTCATCGAGAGCGTCCACGTGAACGCGGTGCCGACCGTCGTGTGCACGGCGAGCGCCGCGATGATCGGCAGGAAGCTCAGCATGCCGCCCGCGAGCATCACGTCGGCGCGCTCCGCGGTCTTCGTGCTCGGGCGTCGCAGCCGCTCGGTCACGGCGATCCCGAGGCACACCACCGCGAGGCCCACCGCGAACGCGGTGGTGGCTGCATCGATCGCGTCACTCGAGACGCCCGCCCACGGCCGCACGACCGTGAGTGCGCTGAGTGCGCCAGCAGCGCCGTAGACCGCGATGCGGATCTGCGGATGACGCACGATCCAGGCGGGCTCGATCGGATACGTCGTGAAAAGGTGGAACGCGGTCGCGCCCAACCAAGGAATCGTGATGCCGACGAGCAGCCACACCATGCCGAGCGCTGGGCCGACCAGCGTGAGCAAGGACGACGTGATCGCGCAGAAGAGCAGGAACACCCACGACTCGCGGCGGTCCGGCTTGAGCAGCCAAACGCCGAGGCCGATCACGAGGTAGACGACGCCGACCAGCGGGATCAGCACCATCGCGAGCCGATCGAGCGGGAATTCGGCGTCCGTGAGCGGGACGGCGTGGAGGCGCACCGTGAGCTTGCGCCCGTCGCGCTTGGCCACCTCGATCGCAACCTCATCGCCGAGCTGAATCGCCGCCATCCGATTGCGCAGCCACTCGGACGTCGGGAAGCCGCCGATGGAGATCAGCCGGTCACGCGGCTCGAGGCCGGCGGCGATCGCCTCGGCGCCGACCTCGTTGATGACGTGAACGCCTGCAGCGGTGGAGAAGGAGAACGGGACGAACGGCTGATTGCGCGCGTCGAGCTTGGCCTGCAGGCCGACGACGAACGAGCCGAGCGCCCAAGCGATTGCGAGGAACGCGGTCCACCGCCGAAAGCGAGTCCTCGCTCCCGGGCCCATCGATTCCTCCGGCGCGCGCGCGGGGCCAGATTAGGCGGGAGCGAGCGGCGGAGTCAAAGCCGGAGTGCGCGAATGCGGAAGCCCGATGCGGCGAGGGCTATTGCGGCTTCGCGCCCGCGCCTGCCTGTTCCCGCGCCTGGATCTGCGCCTCGCGCTGGAGGCGGGCGAGCTCGAGCGCGGGGTTGCGATCAGCGAAGTAGCCGTAACCGCGGCCATCGAGGGCCTGAAACTCGCCTTCACCGTCGGCCTGCATCGCCTGCGCGACGCGCTGCATCATGGCGCGCTGCGCGTCGTATTCCTGGCCCACGAGCGCCGGGTCGGACGCTGCGCAGCTGTCGCCTGCTGCTGACGGGAGCGGAGCCGCGGGGGCGGGCGCTGCGCCGAGGCGGGTGAGCTCGCGAGACGAGGGCGCGAGGTCGCTCTCGGCGCGCGCTTCGATTCCCGGCCACGAGAGCGCGAGAGCCAGCGCGAACGCGGCGCTGAACAAGACTCGGTCGAGGAGAGTCGCGTGAGCCTGCATGGCGTGGTCTCCCGGCAAAGGGCCACGTCTTTCATCGGTGAGAGCACGCGATCCCTTGAGTGCGAGCCCTCACACTCGCGCGGAGTTTGCGCTCGAGTTGCGCACCGCCTGCGCCGCGCCGGAGCTCAGATGCCCGAGCCGCCCTCTTCCACCTGGTGCATCCCGCACTCCTTGGTGTCGGCCTGCTCCCACCACCAGCGGCCAGCGCGTACGTCTTCCCCGGGCCGGACCGCGCGCGTGCATGGCGCGCAGCCGACGGTCGGGAAGCCCTCGGCATGCAGCCGATTCACGGGCACGCCGTGCTTCCGGACGTAATCCCAGACGTCGGCGCTCGTCCAATCGACGAGCGGGTTCAGCTTCACGCGCTTCCCGCCGGCCTCGAGCTCGAGCTTTGCCACGCCGGCGCGCGTCACATTTTGCTGGCGCCGGAGGCCCGTGACGTGCGCATCGAGCTCCGCGAGATAGCGGCGATTCGGCTCGACCTTGCGCAGCCGGCAGCACAGCTGGCGCTTCTCGAGCGACTCGTAGAAGAGGTTCATGCCGTGCTCGCGGACCATCGCCTGCACCGCCGCGGCCTCCGGGAACACCACCTCGACTGCGACGTCGTATCGGTCGCGCACGCGGTCGATCAGATCGTAGGTTGCCTGCGGGAGGCGTCCCGTATCGAGCGTGTAGACGCGGAAGCCGCCCGGCGCGACGCGCGAGAACATGTCGATCAGGACGAGGCCCTCGGGGTTCGCGAACGAGCACGAGACCGCCATCCGGGGTGCGAAGTTCTCGACGGCCCAGCTGAGAATTTGCTCGGGGGCTGCAGCGGCCGCCCAGTCGGCGTTCGACTCGACCAGCTGGCTGAAATCAGCGGGCTCGCGGGTGAGAGCGGCGGTCATCTCGGGGTCTCGCTTCCGGGCGGGGCGAAAGTTCGTAGCAGAGGGATGCGGAATCCCGTGTCCGCGATTCAGCTCTTCGCGCTCGGGAGCTGCTTCGTGAACTGCTGCATGTCGAAGTAGTCGCGCCACGCGGTCAGCTGCCCATCGCGCAGCTCGAAGCTGCCCATCACCGGCAGCTCGACCCAGCTGCCGCCGATCTTGAAGCGATCCGTGCGCTCGGTCAGCACCACGCCCGCCTCGGTCTCCGCGATCTGGTGCAGCACCCACTCCACTTGGGTCGCCATGCTCGAGAAGCCGTGCAGCGTCTTGCGGATCGCCTCGAGGCCCTTCACCGGATCGATCGGAATGTTGTGGTAGACGCAGTCGGGCGCGAAGAAGCCCATCAGCTCGTCGAGGTCGTTGCGGCTCCAGGCGCTGACGAAATCGCGGACTCGCTTGGCGTTCGCGCCCATGAAAGCTCCTGGATTCGTGGATTCGACTCGCGGCACGCTATCGCAGCGAGCGCGGAGCCGATCGCCGCTACCGTGACGAACTCGCGAGGAGAGGCGCACTTGGAGCTCGCAAACGCCTTCCATCTCGCTGGCGCACTCGCGACGCTGCTGCGCGGCGCTTTTGCGCTGCTCGCGCCCGCGCTGTTCGCGCGCCGGAACTCGCTCGCTCCCGCCGACGCGCTCGGCCGCAGCGAGCTGCGCGCGACCCACGGCGCGCTGCTCGCGAGCCTGGGCGCCTTCGCGCTATTCGCACAGGATCAGGTCGCGTTCGCGCTGCTCGGCGGCGCGTGGCTCGCGGCCGC
>JANNKN010000383.1:0-12905 GCA_031396315.1 Deltaproteobacteria bacterium | reverse complement strand
GCGGACGGCCAAGGCTCGCTCTATGTGAGTGAGAAGTCGTTCAGAACCAGTAGTCCGAGACGCACCGTCCGTCGCGGGGAAGATCATCGAAGCTCACGAGCCCATCGAAGTGGTCGATCGGAACTCGCGCGATCGGATCGGGCTCGGTGAGCCTCAGATTGACTGCGATGCGACGGCGTCCGTCCTCGCCGAGCTGCCGCGCACGCCAGAACGCGACACACCCGCACGTCGGACAGAAGTGGAACTCGGTCGTCTTTCCGCGAACGTAGGCTCGCGTGGGGCCCGAGACGCGGATCCCGTGGCCCTCGTAGTCATACGCCCAGAGCACGCCGTAGCGCCGACACACGGTGCAATTGCACGCGGTCGCGCCATCCGGCACTTCGTCGAGCTGCCATTGCACCGCGCTGCAGTGACAGGCGCCTTCGATCATGTCGGCCTCCGTGAGCGCACGTCGCTCGGGACGTGACGCGAGCAGGCTCTAAGACTTCGCTTTCCTAGAAGGCTTCGCCTTGCCAGAACCGTTGAGAGCGACCGCTTGGCGAATGAGTGCCTTGAAGGCGGACTCGTCGACTTCTTCGCCTTCGTGGATGTCGATCGCGCGGCGTACCTTTCCGTCGAGGCTCGAGTTGAAGAGACGGGTGGGATCCTTCAGAGACGCGCCCTTGGCGAAGGTGAGCTTCACGACAATCTTGTAGGACTCGCCAGTACAGAGGATGCCGTCGTGCGACCAAACTGGCGTGCCCATCCACTTCCACTCCTCGACGACGCCCGGGTCTGCCGCCTTGATGAGCTTGCGCATTCTGGAGAGGGTTTCGCCGCGCCAGTCCCCGAGCTCGGCGATTCTCTTCGAAATGAGCTCCGATGCCGACTCGCCTCCGCTCCCGCTCGACTTTTTCATGTTCCCTTCCTGGACGTTCCGAGAAGCGCTCACCTCGGCTGCCCTGCAAACGCTCTGTCAGGGTGCAGAGAGCGAACTGATCGAGACGTAGTACCCGTCCAGATCCCGGAGTGAGAACTCCGCGGTTCCGGTGTTCGGGTTCACGTGAGGCTCCTCCTCGAGCCGAGCGACGAGCGCGCGCGCCCTTGGCAGCGCCGTGTCGAAATCATCGACGCGGAAAAACAACAGGAGGCCGTTGCCGGGCTGCGCGTGATCGGGGCTGAACAAGGGCGGATGCTCGTGGGCACCCCACTCGTGAAGGCAGAGCAAGACCGTTCCATCCGAGTCGAGGATCTGACCGAAGTCGTCATGCGCCGGTGCCGTCTCCGGCAAGCCGAGTAACGACTGGTACCACTGGAAGCTGGCAGGCACATCGCGCACTCCGATGATGGTCCACGTACGCTTCATGGGGGTCCTCCTGCGGCCTAACTGTTCGCGGCTCGTCTGCGACCGCGCGCGAAGCATTGTGCCACGGCGGTGGCCGGCTGCGTGAGCCCCCGGCCGACGGCACGAACTCTCGCGAGCGAACGGACAGACTGGCCGCAGGTCGGAGCTGGGCTAAACCGCGGACCCGCGCTGGAGCGCCCCGACGACAGAAAGCGAGGTGGAACATGAAGAAGCACGACCGATACGAAGACCTCCCGCGCTTTCGAGCGGACGAGTAAGCGCAGGAAGGGCTTCCCGAGCGAGACGCAGGTAAAGCGCGGATTGCGCGTGGTGCATGGGATACGTCGAGCTCGTCGAAAAGCTCGGGCGCAACGACCTCTGTCCGTGCGGCTCGATGCGGCGCTTTCAAGAAGTGCTGCATGCCGAGCGGCCGCTACGACGGCGAGCTGAGGGATTACTACCTCCGTGAGAAGTAGACGTCCGAGGGCGGCCTGGCGCTGGGACGCTGGGCCGCCTGTCTCGGCCTAACAACTGAGTCGAGCAGCCCGCCAGACAGGCGTAAAATTTGCGCACGCAAATCTGATGACTGCCTGGCGGGTCCGCTCCAACGACTGGCTAGGCGGCGATCCAACGCTCATTGACCACCAATCACAGCTACGGCCTCGACCTCGATCATATACTCGCGCCGACCCAGCGCCTGAACACCGACGATTGTGCTCGCTGGATACCGACCCGCAAACATCGACTCACGGGCCCAACCGAGCGAACTGAGCTTCGTCAGATCGAAGTCCCAGTTGACGATGAAAATCGTTTCCTTGACGACGTCGCCCGGAGTCGCTCCAGCTGCTGCGAGAGCCCCCCTCAGATTCTCGTAAGCCTGAGGTGCTTGCGCATCGAGTCCGTCCAGGACAGTACCATCGAGCGCAATCCCCAACTGACCCGACACATAGATGGTCGTGCCTCCGGTCGCTTTGACGACGTGCGTCCAGCGCCGCGGCTCATGGATCGATGCAGGGTTCAGAAATTCGTTGGCCACGGTCTGTACCTCCTAGTAGTGCAAGCTCCAACACGAAAGGGGGTCACTTCCGACATCGCAGCGCTGCCGAACGGTTTGGCGCTCAGCCGCCTGGCGCCGCGAACCATAATGCCACGACCGGAGGCCGGGCGCGTGATGACCCCGGGCCGCCCGGCCGACGGCTGATCAACTCCGCGAACCGACCAAGTCAGTTGCAGCGCCTTGTTGTGCCGCGCTCTTGGCCGCACAACTCGGCGTTGCCTTATCAATTGCCTGCGAGGACGGAAAGCACCGCGACGAGAGCGAACGCTGGAACGACAAGGAAGCACCAGGCCGCCACGAACATTCGGTGACGGCGCAGCAAGCGAGCTGCCTCCGGGTCCGAGCGTGCCCAGCCGGGACTCATGAGGGGCCAGCTGAGGCTGCACCTCTGTTTCGCGAGCCAGGCGCGGAAGGAGCCGTCGAACTCGCCGCGTCGGCGGAGGAAGGTTCTGGGTCGACGGTCGCGCTCCCATGCGGCGTTGTGACGCTCACGCTCGAGCAAGACGAGGTCGTCGAAGGTGAGAAAGCAGTAGACCAAGATCGGTAGGCCAAGTACGAGGGCTGCGAACGGGAGGATCTGCATCTCTTCGCTCCGCGCGGCCTAACGTTTGAGTTCACCCGCTCGCGGAGGCTGGCGAAGCCAGCCGTAGCGAGTCGGGTGCAACGAAGGGCTAGGCGGCACAGCAGGCCTACTCGTCGATGAACTGCCAGGTGTCCGCTCCGTCGAAGCGACGAACGCGCACAGAGGCGATGAGCTTGGGATCGAAGTTCCCTAGGTTCACCCCGTGCTTGGCTCCCGCAGTGGGCTCCAGGGGCTCCCAGTGTGTGACGCAGCCACAGGTCTTGCAGTGAATCCTGCGAAGCGTTCTGTCGCCCCAGATGTACTCGGCGGTGGCTTCTGGATGACCCTCGATCTTCACGGTGCCGAACTCAAAGTACACCCATGGCCCACCGATACGACGGCACACTGAGCAATTGCAGTCTGTAGCCACTGTGGGAGTTGACGGTAGCGTCAGTCGAACCACGCCACAGTGGCATGAGCCTTCGTGCATTGGCTATCTCCAGAAGCTACGGCGGGTTGGCCTCGGCGGGTGCGGACGTGCTGCCTAACAGATATTGGACAGACCAGCCTCCTGCGGCGGATCCGCCCGTTCCCTCCATCCTCTCGCCGGAAACGCTGCGACGCAACGCTGCAGAGAAGCGTCCGCTGGCGTTCGGGCGCGCCGTGACCGCGGCTCGCAGTGATCGCTCGCAGCGTTTGTACTCGCAGCGTTTTTGCGCTGATCCTGCAGAAACGGGCCGCGAGCAAACGGTTCAGGGGGCACGGAAGTGAGGCGCTAGCGGCTACTCCGCATTCCGCGAACTCACTCCGCCCCGACCTCCGCCGCGCGCAGCGCCAGCCCGCTTGCCACGCTCGTCAACTCCTGCCCGCCTCGCAGTTTCTCGGCGCCGAAGCGCTGCTCGAACAGCGCCCTCACCGCGGGCACGAACGACGAGCCACCCGTCATGAAGACGCGGTCCACCTGTGCGGACGTTAAGCCTGTGCGCGCGAGCAAGCGATCCACACACCCTGAGATCTTCGCGAGCTCGTCCACGATCCACGCGTCGAACTCTGCGCGCGTGATCTCGGCATCGAGCGTGATCACGTCGTGCTCGAGCCGCAGCCGCGTCGCGCCGCTCTCCGACAGCTCCCGTTTCGCGCGCTCGACGGCGCGGTAGAGCATGAAGCCGAGATCCTGTTCGACGATGCGCACGAGCGCGTCGAGCTTCTCGGGATGAATCGCTTCGCGGCGCAGATCGAGCAGCAGCTGCATGGTGCGCCGCGATTTGAGGAACGAGACGTGGTGCCAGCGCTCGAGGTGGACGTAGATCCAGCCGGGCACGGGCAGGCGCCGGCCATAGAGCGACTCGAACTCGCTGCCGCGTCCAAGCAGTGGCGCGACTTTATGGCGCACGATCTTGCCGTCGAAGGCATCGCCCGCGACGTCCACGCCGTCGTGGCCGAGGATCGCTTCGCTGCGCCGCGCGCGGTAGCTCGGGCCCACCCATAACAAGCTGAAGTCGCTGGTTCCTCCGCCGAAGTCGGCGATCAGGATGCGCTCGTCGTGCTCGAGGCCGCGCTCGTAGTGGTAGGCCGCCCCGACGGGCTCGTACTCGAAGGTGATGTCGCGGAAGCCGGCATTGTGCAGCGCCGCGCGCAGTCGCGTCTCCGCGAGCGTGTCGTCCTCGTCGTTCGCGGCGCCCACGAAGTGCACGGGTCGCCCGACCACGGCGTGCGCGATCGGCATGCCGAGCGAGCGCTCGGCGCCTTCGCGCAGCTTGCGCGCGAGCAGCGCAATCAGGTCTTCGAGGCGATAGGTCTGGTCGAAGATGCGCGTCGAGGAGAAGAGGCGGCTCGTGAGGAACGACTTCAGCGACTGCACGAGGCGGCCGTCGTGCTCTTCGCGCTCCAAATAATGGAGCAGCGCGCCGGGGCCAGCGTAGATGTCCACGGGCGAGCGCGCGTCGTCGCGGTCGAAGTACAAGATCGAGCGAAAAGTTGCGACGTCGCCGTCAGGACCTGAGAAGTGCGCGAGCCGCGGGCTGCCGTCGGGCGCGACCACGGCGAGCGCACAATTCGTGGTGCCGAAGTCGAAGCCCACCGCGGGTTGCATGGATCCTATCGCCCGTGGCGTGGGGCGCCTCGTTCGGTCTTATGGGTGCGAGGAACCGGCGAGCGAATTTGCCCGGCTGGCAAGGCGCGCGAGCGAAGACGTACTTCCGTACGGCGAGCGCAGCGCAACGCCGCCAGGCGGGCAAAGACGCCGCCGGTCTACTCGGGAAGCGTTGCGCCGCTGCCGCCGAAGTCCTTCGGGAAGTCCTTGAACTTCGGCAGCCCGTCCTTCACCGCGAGCACTTTCTCGCCGTAGTGCACGTGGAGGCCCGGCTTGTAGTCGAGCCCGGCGACGCGCCCAGCCGGCACGTCGATCATGCCGAGGGCCGGGTGGTCGACGAGCACCGGCGTTCCGCAGCTCGTGCAGAACTTGCGGTGGCTCGCTTCGGTGCGCTTGTAGGTGCCGAGCTTGTCGGCGCCCTTGGTGACCTTCACTTGCGCAGCGGGCCAGAGGCTCGCGGCGTGGATCGGTGCGCCGAGCCAGCCGCGGCACGAGTCGCAATGGCAGAAGGCCTGTACCGCGGGCTCTCCGCTGAGCTCGAGCGCAACCGCTCCGCACATGCATCCACTCTTTCGGGTCATCGGGTCTCCTTTCGAGTCGGGCGCGCAGTCTCTCACAGATCGCGACGGTGCGGCGTCCTCGTTCCGCACGCGATTCCGTCGCAGGGAAGGGCTCGTTTTACACGCGGTTTACGGATCGCGCCCCGATTTACCGGGCGTTTACCCACGGCCGGGGTTCTTGCTCGTAGGTTCGACCCAACAACTCCGAACCTCTCAGGAGAACCCAGCATGTCCCGCAATCCCCGACTCCGATGGCTCCGCGCCGCGACGTTCGCCGCGCTCGCTTCCGTCACCGCATTTGGCCCGATCGCGCAGGCGCACGAGTGGAGCGACCCCGCGCCGGAGCCCGCACCCGAGCAGAAGCGCGCTGCGCCACAGCGCGAGCCCGCGCACATCGAGGTCGCGTTCGTGCTCGACACGACCGGCTCGATGTCGGGCCTGATCGAGGGCGCCAAGCGCAAGATCTGGTCGATCGCGAATCAGCTCGTCTCCGCCCAACAAGCGACCGACGTGCGCTTCGCGCTGATCGGCTATCGCGACCGCGGCGACACGTACGTGACGAGCGTCTACGACCTCACGACCGACCTCGACGCCGTCTACGCGCGGCTCATGCAGTTCCAGGCCGACGGCGGCGGCGACGGTCCCGAGTCGGTCAATCAGGCGCTGCACGAGGCCGTCACGCAGCTCGACTGGAGCAAATCGAAGGACGTCTATCGCGTGGTGTTCCTGGTCGGCGACGCACCGCCGCATCTCGATTATCAGGACGACATCCAGTACGCGCGCACCGTCCGCCTCGCGCGCCAGCGCGACATCACGATCAACGCGATTCAGTGCGGCTCGTGGGACGAGACGGCGCAGATCTGGCGCGAGATCGCATCCATCGGCGCGGGCACCTTCGCCGCGATCGCACAGGACGGCGGCATGGTCGCGACGACCACGCCGATGGACGAGGAGCTCGCGCGCCTGAACCGTGAGCTCGCGGGCACGGTGGTCGCGTACGGCCGCGACGACGAACGGCGCGAAGCCGCGGAGAAGGTCGGCAACGCGCTGCGCGCATCGGCTCCCGCGGCGGCGGATCGACTCGCCTACATGTCGAAGGCGGAGTCGGGCGCAGTCATTACGGGCTCGAAGGATCTCGTCGACGAAGCGGCCGCCGGCAAGGCGGTCGCATCGGTGGCGACCGACGCGCTGCCCGAGTCGCTGCGCGCGATGCCCGCGGAGGCGCGCCAAGTGTTCGTCGAGGAGCAGCTCGCGAAGCGCAAGCAAGTGCAGGCGCGCATCGGGCAGGTGAGCGCCGAGCGCGACGCGTATGTCGCCAAGGAAGAGGCGAAGCTGCGAGCTGCCGGCAAGGCCGACGCGTTCGATCAGAAGGTGAACGACGCGATCAAGGCGCAGGCCGCGAAGAAGGGCATCGAGTACTAGCCGAGTTTCTGCGCGGCAAGCGACCCGAGTCATTACGGATCGGGGGAGGGGACGGGGCCGGTGCGCGAGCACTGGCCCCGTTTTGTTTGCCGAGGCGTGACCGTCCGGATTGCGCCTGCTATCGCCGCGCCGTGTCCGCACCGCACGAACCGCGCACTCCCGCGCCCGGAGCGCGCCCGCGCATCGCGCTCTTCACGAGCAAGATGGAGGGCGGCGGCATTCAGCGCGTGTTCGCGACGCTCGCGCGCGGCTTCGCGGCGCGTGGCTTCGACGTGGACGTGCTGCTCGCGCGCAAGCGCGGCGCTATGCTCGGTGAGCTGCCCGCGAGCTCGCGCGTGCTCTCGATGCGCGGAGTCTGGCCGGTTGCGGCGCGCGAGCTGTTCGCGGTGCCAGGCGCCGGCGCTCGCCGCATCGCGTGGGGTTTCCTGGCGACGACCCTCCCGCGCGCCGCCGAGTGCGTCGGGCCGCTCGCGCGTTACCTCGCGGAAGCGCGCCCGCTCGCATTGCTGGCGTCGCCAGCGCCCGCATCACTTGCCGCACTGTGGGCCGCGCAGCTCGCGCGAAGCCCGGTGCGCATCGTCGCGCGCGAAGCGAGCACGCTCTCGCGCCAGATCGCGCACCGGCGCGAGTGGTATCACGCGCACATGCCGGCCCTCGCGCGCGAGTGGTACCCGCGCGCCGCCGGCGTGATCGCGGTTTCGGGTGGCGTGGCTGACGATCTCGCGCAGCTATCAGGGCTCCCCCGCGCTCGCATGACGGTGATCCACAGCCCGGTGGATGCGGACCGCATCTCGGCGCTTGCGAGCGCGGAAGTGGACGAGCCCTGGCTGGCGCCGGGCGCGCCGCCGGTCGTCTTGGGGGTTGGCCGTCTCGCGCCGCCGAAGGATTTCGCGACGCTGCTGCGTGCGTTCGCGCTGCTGCGGGCGAAGCGCGACACGCGGCTCGTGCTGCTCGGCGAGGGTGAGGAGCGCGCGCGGCTCACAGCGCTCGCGCGGCAGCTCGGCATCGAACGTCACGTGCGCCTGCGCGGCTTCGAGGCGAACCCGTTCGCGTTCATGGCGCGCGCCAGCGTGCTCGCCTCGAGCTCGGTCTACGAGGGGTTCGCAAACGTATTGCGCGAGGCGCTCGTGTGCGGCTGCCCGGTGGTCGCGACCGATTGCCCGAGCGGATCCGCGGATGCGCTGGACGGCGGCGCGCTCGGGCGCCTCGTCCCCGTCGGCGACGCGCGCGCGCTGGCCGACGCACTCGAGGCCACGCTCGCGGAGCCGCCCTCGCGCGCGCTACGCGAGCAGCGTGCCCAGCGGGTCGCGAAGGAGGACGGAGTCGATCGCTACCTCGACGTGGTGTTAGGAGCGCGCGCGAGCCCTCCGCCCTAAGCGCCGCCGCCGAGCCACGCGCGCAGACGCGACGCGAGCGACGGCGCCGCGCGCTCCGGCTCGGGCTCCCTGCGCAGCGCGCTCACGCGCCACTCGTAGCCGAGCTGCTCCGCGAGCGGAGCGACCTCGGCCTCGAACTCGGCAGCCTCTGTGCGGCTCCAGTCGTGCACGCTCGGGGGTTGGCCGCGCGTTCCGGGCTTCTCCGCTGCGAGCCGTGAGAACTCTTCGTGCGAGAGTGTCGGCGCGAAGCCGAAGAAACGGGCGAGCTCGCCATGCGCGTTCCAGTCGAGGCGCTCGAGCCGTTGTACGCACGTCGCGCTCGCCGGCAACACAGAGAAATCGCGCAGCACGGCCTCGTTCAGGTGGCGCCAGAAGTACGCGAGCTTGCCCACGCGCGAGAGCCGCGACCAGCGTTCGCCGTCTTCGCCGACTGCCGCGAGCCGCGAGAACGGGTGATGCGGCCGCTGCGCCGGCGCCTGATAACCGGCAGGCAGACGTGCGTCGTCGCGCGCAAGCGGCTCCGCGTACCAGCCTTTCTCGAGGTACGAGTTCACGACGCGCTCGGGTCGGCGCACGAGCAGCACGAAGCGCGCGTCGAACGCGGCGTGCAGTACGGGCGCACTGAGCGAGAGAAACGCGCTCGCCTCGAACGAGAGGCGACCGCTGGCGCGATCCGCGCGAACACCGCCGCGTTTGGTCGCCACGAACGCCGCGTCGTCCACCGCCAGCCGATTCCATTTGCAATAGCGGTGGAAGCTGTCGGCGAGCGGCTCGCGCTCGTGATGCGCGGCGACGGCGGCCTCGTGCGCGAGCAGGCGAAACACGAAGTGCGTGCCGCAGCGGCCCGTGCCGAGCGCGAACGCCGGCGGCTTCTCGCTGTGCGCTGCGGCGGTGTGACTCATCGCGCGCTCGAGTGTGCGCGCCGCGAGCGCGCGCGGCCAACTCGAAATGAAGTACAGCTCACGAGCGCGGAGCCAGCATTTCGGGCGCGAAGCGCTGGAGGATGCGCTGCGCACGCTCGCGCCACGAACTGTGGGTGACGCCTGCGCGCGCCTGCACGGCGCAGGCGGCCGCGGCTGCGGGGTCGTGGAGTGCGCGCTCGATCGCAGCGGCGAGCGAGGCCGCGTCATCCGGTGCGAACAGGAATGCATTCTCGCCGTCGCGCAGCCAATGCGACAGCGCGGGGATGCGCGACGCGACGACCGGCAAGCCTGCAGCGATGTACTCGAAGAGCTTGAGCGGCGAGGTTGCGGCCGCGAGCGGATCGCGCGCAGAGTTGGTGAAGAGGCCGACGTCCGCGGCTGCCAGCCAGCCAGGCAACTGCGCGTTCGGTACGAAGCCTTCGAGCCGGACATTCGCGCCCGCGCGTGCGCGCCAGTGCGCGGCTTCCTGCGGGCTTCCGCCGAGCACCAGGAAACGAACCCGAGGCAGTCGGGCCGCAGCGGCGAGCAGCGTGTGGACGCCCTTGTCCTCGGATAAGCGACCCGCATAGAGCGCGATCGCTTCAGTCTCGCCGAGGCCGAGCGCTCGCCGCGCCGCGCGTCGCTCGACGAGTTGTTGCGGGCTCGCCGCGCTCGCGAACGCGGCGATCTTTGCAGTGGGGAATCCCTCCGCCGCGAGCTCCCCGCAGAGCGCGTCGGAGAGCGTGACGACGCCGCGCAGGCTCGGCGCCGCGGCGATTCGCGCCCGCTGCGCGCGCCACTTCGCCGTCGTCACGGCGTGGCGCTCGAGCAACACGGGCAGCTCGCGGCGCACGCACGCATCCGCGATCGCGAAGGAGCGCGTCCACACGAGCGCGGGGCGAACGCGCGACGCGTAGCGCGGCGCGGCGAACGTGAAGCGCCCTTCGTGCACGCTCTCGAAGATCGGCGAGCGGCGCCAAAGCCAGAGCGGAAGCCTGCGCACAGGGAACGGTCGCTCGATGCCGTACCACTGCCAGAGATCGATGCGCGGCGATACGCGATCGCGCAGCGATTCCGCGATCACGAGCTCGAAGCCGGGCACGAGGCTGGCGAGCGCCTCGGACATCTTTAGGATCTGAACCGTGTGCGCCCAGCGCGACGGGACGTTTCCATTCGAGAGGTAGAGCAAGCTCGGGATCGGCATCTCCGGAAGCGACGCGCGAAGTCATATCACGCGCATGGCCGAGTCACGCGGGCGCACGCTAGGGCCGAGCGCTGGCGCGCCGTTCAGGCCGGTCAGCCAGACCGACGCCAACTCGCGCGCCGCAGCTCTCGCACCAGCTTTCGCAGCGAGTAGACGAGGTCGCCGGGGCTCATGCGCCGGAAGTGCTTCGCGAGGAAGCGAGCGCGCGAGGGCAGGAGCGTGCGCGCATCCGCCGAGATGCGAGGCCCGTCGACGCGGTGCTCGACTCCCCGCTCGCTCACGGATGCGTAGCGCGCGCCGGTTCGCATGGCGCGCAGGATCAGGTCGCGGTCCTCGCTCACGCGCAGGCTCGCGTCGAAGCCGCCGATCGCCTCGAAGAGCGCGCGGCGGATCAGCAGCGTGGACGGCGCACCGCCCGGATTCATGCGCAGGAACGAGTGCTCGTCATACTCTGCGAGCGGGCTCTTGCCGGGCCAGCGCTCGGCACCCGCCTGAAAATCCCAACGGGCCGTGAGCACGACGTCGGCGTCGGCGTGACGAAGCGCGGTGGTCAGGTAATCCGGGAGCCAGCGGTCGTCGTCGTCCAAGAACGCGACCCATTCCGCCTGGGTCTCGCGCGCACCGAGATTGCGCGACGTCGAGGGGCCGCGGCCCTCGCTGTGCGCGAGGTAGCGCACGGGCAGCGAGCTCCCTCGCGCGATCGCGAGCACGGCCGCTCGCGTCTCGGCCGAGCCTTCGTCATCGACGACGAGCACTTCGCTCGGCGCGAAGGTCTGCGCGAGGGCGCTGCGAACCGCTTCGCCGACGAGCAAGGGCCTGCGATGCGTGGGAATCACGCACGCGACCGTGGGGGCGGGAGAGTGCATCGTGAACATGTATCGACGGGCAGACAGGTGCGCATCTGGCTCGTGTCACTCGGCAGTGCAAACGTGCTCTCCCGATGGCCCCGCCGAATCCCCGCAAACGCATCGCGGCCCTGGTCGCGACGCCGAGCAAGCGCAACACGGGGATGCGCGTCGTCAACGACGCGCTCGTGGAATGGCTCGCGTCGCTCGGCCTGCTCGCGGAGACGGACTTCTTCGAGTTCGAGACGCCGGCCGCGGAGGAGCTCGCGAAACAGCGCGTTGCGCACGGCTGTGTGCTCGATCTCGCTCCCGAGTGTTACGAGCGGATCGTCGTGTGGGGCGATTTCCTCGTGGATCGGAACTGGCTCCGGAAGGCCAGCGAGCGCGTCGCTCGCGAGCGTGGGGTCGAGGCGAGCGAGGTCGAGCGGCACGCGCGGCGGGTGATCTTCGGCGGCGCGCAAGAGTCGGCGCGGCCCGAGAGAATCGTCGCTGGCCAGTGCTTCCTGGTGTCGGACGACGGCTACGACGCGGATCGCGGTTATCAGGAACAGTTCGCGCGGCTCGCGCGGGAGGCGAAGCTATTCCTGATGCGCGACCCGCTCTCGGCCGCGCGCGCGAGTGCGTTCGCCGGGGTGCCAGCGAGCGCGCTTCCGCCGCTCGATGCGGCACTGCTCCGGCCCGCGCTGCGCGAACGCAGCGGCGCGCCTGCAAACCAAGACGCGGGCCGCGCGCATGGCGGCTTCGGCCTCTTCTTCGGCCGCACCTCCGGCGGCTTCGCCGCGAAGCTCGCGAGCACGCTCGCAGCGCTGCGCTTCGGCGGCCCCGGCCGGGCGCGCTACTTGCGCTGGCTCCCGCAGCGACCCGTTCCCGCCTGGATTCGCGTGGCCGCGCGCCCGCTGATCGCCGAGCTGCCGGACGCGATCGACGACGTGGTCGCCACGCTGCGCGAACTCTCGTTCGTCCTCACCGACACGTATCACCTCGCGCTTGTGTGCTGGTCGATCGGCGTTCCGGCGATTTGCCTCGGCGCCGGTGCACAGCGCTTCCAGCATTCGGTTCACGACAAGAAGAAGGAGATTTTCTTCCTGTCGCAGCGCATCGAGCGCTTCCACGGGTTCACAGAAGTGGGGTTCGCGGCGAGCTACGCGGCGACGCGAACGATGCTCGCGGAGATCGCCGCTGCCGATCCAGGCCCGGCGGTTGCGCGGCAAATTCGCGAGCAGGCGGAGCCGGTGATTCGAGCGCTCGCTGCCGCCCTGCAGAGTCGCTGACGGAAGCGCGCGAGGCGTCGAATCAGCGGGATGCCCAGCGCTGCCGGATGCCGCCGCTAGGCCGCGGCACCGGTGCTGCGGCCGGGTCCAGCGCGTAACCGAACGCGCGAAGATCGAGCTGCGCGACATCCCCGAGCCGCCGGCTCGATTCCCGATAGCGCTGTCGAATCCACTGCACCGTAGCTTCGCCAAGCAGCTGCTCAGGAGTCGCGCGCGATCCGAGTACGCGGCTGCGGCTCAGGGCTTCGAGCAGCTTCTTGCGCGCCTGATACCAATACGGGACGTGAAGC
>JANNKN010000358.1:0-14706 GCA_031396315.1 Deltaproteobacteria bacterium | reverse complement strand
AGCGCCCGCAGCGTGGGCGGGAGCCCGAACGAAACGCCTGGCCGTGTCGCGAAGATTCCATAATCACCGCCGAAATAGAGCTTCACGAGCGTGCCGCGCGGCAGCTTGCCGGCGCGCGCGTAGGCGAGCGTGGTGCGCAGCGAGCCGGGCTCGTAGATGCCGAGGCTCGCGCCCAGCTTCAGGCGCTCGCAGAACGCGAAGGCGTACTTCACGTCGTCGTAGGAGACGCCGTAGATCACGCCGGCCGGGAGCCCGTCGGGCCCCGGGCCGCCGAGATTCGTCGAGCCTGGATCCCAGCCTGCGAGTCGCAACGGGAGCTCGCGCTGAATCAGCTCGAGATGCGCGAGCATCGCCGCCATGCCGGGGCCCGCGCTGAGCGTCGGATACCAGAGCGCGTCGGGCTTCGCGTTCAGCACCTCGCGCCACGCGGCGAGGTAGTCGTCCGCCGCGGCCTGCGCAGTGAGCGCGTAGCTGGCGTTGTGCGCGTGCACGATCGCGGCGCCGAGCGCGAAGCAACGCAGCGCGTCATGCGTGATCTCGGCGTGCGTGCGCGGCACGCGCGGGTTCTTCTCCGGCGTCGTGCCGCCATTGATCGCGGCTTCGAGGATCACGGGCGCGTCATGAGTCGCGTGCGGCATGCCGCCAACGGTCGCACGCGACTCTGCGCGGGGCGATGGCGTTTTGCTCTCTCCCGCGGCCCATGCACCTAGAACGCGTTCCATTTAGTTCTTGACGCTGTGCCGCGCCGCGGGACAGAGTGCCGCTTCCGACCACCTCCGGCTGATGCGCAGCTGGAATCTGGAGGCTTCGAGATGGCACTGGCTCGCACGCTCTTCGTGACGGCGCTGTTCTGCACCGCGCTCGCAACTCCTGCGTTCGCCCAAGAGACGGCGCCCGCGGCGGAGACGCCGGCCGCGGAAGCACCGGCGGCGGCAGCTCCGCCTCTCGCGAACGACATCGAAGAGATCGTCGTCACGATTACGAAGCGCGAAGAGTCGGTGCAGGACATCGGCGGCACGATTGCCGCGTTCAACGAAGACACGATCCAGAACGCGAACATCGAGAACGTCGGCGACCTGACTAGCTTGCTGCCGAACGTATCGGTGAAGAGCGAAGACACGGATCTCTCGATTCGCGGCGTCGCGCGCGCCGCGTTCGATTCGCAGTCGCCGGTCGCCTACCACATCAACGGCGTCTACCAGTTCAACTCGCTGGCGTACGTCGGACAGTTCTACGACCTGCAGAATGTCGCCGTCGCGATCGGGCCCTCGGGCACGGTGTATGGCCGCAACGCGAACGGCGGCGCCATCGACCTGCAGTGGCGCAAGCCCGAGAGCAGCTACGGCGCATCGGGCGACGTGACCTGGGCGCCGGAGTTCGACAACTATCAGTTCCGCACAGCGGTCAACATCCCGCTGTCGGGCGTCGACAACAACCTGCTGAATGCGCGCTTCGCGCTGACTCGCGAGGTCTCCGACGGCACGGTGAGGAACGCCGCAGGCAGCGATCGCCAGGGCTTCGGCTCGAAGAACGACTGGTACACGCGCCTGTCGCTCCGTTCCGAGCCGACGGACAATCTCACGCTCGACCTGCGCGGGTCGTACTTCAGTGGCAAGGATCGGTATGCGGGCGGCATCGCGCTGCTGCCCCAAGGCCAGCGCCCCTCCGGCGTGCTCGCGCTGACGCCGACTTGTGGCGGCCCGGCGGATCTCTGCATGCCCTTCGACTGGGCGAACGGCCTCACACAGTTCCAGGCGGCGGTCTCGGATCCGCTATCACCCTTCCGCCCGCTGATCGGAATCATCCGGCTGCAGAACCCCGGCATGACGCTGGCGCAAGCCACTCAGGTGTTTCTGCTCAATGGCTTCCCCGGCGTCGTCGGGCCGCTGGTGCGCGACGCGCAGTTCTTCACGCCGGTCCCGGCCGAGCAGTTCACCGCGGGCCGAAAGCGCGCCTTTTCGGACCTCGATGCGCTCGGGCGCGGCACGCTCGAGACGTGGGCCATCGACGGCTCGCTCGAATACAACATGGAAGGCCTGCCGCTCTTCGGCGATGTCGATCTGTTCGTGCTCGGCGGGTACGGCAGTATCGACAACGAAGGCCTCTCCGAGTCCGACGGCACGACCTACGGCGCGCTCGACACCGAGAGCTCGCAGTTTCCCGAGACGAAGCGAACGGTCGAGGTCCGGCTCCAGTCGAACAACGAGAGCTGGCTCAACTGGACGCTCGGCCTCTTCTACGTGAAGAACGACGTCGACCAGGTTCGCAACACGTTGACGCCGCTGACGGTCTCCGGCGCGACGCTCCGGCAGATCGATACCGGTTACGCGCCGTTCGCGAACGTAACGCTGAAGCCAATCGATCCGATCGAGATCTTCCTCGGCGTGCGCTGGAACCATGACGAGTTCTTTCGCCACGAGGTCTCGAACGCGACGGGCCTGACGGCGTCGACGGACTTCGTCGGCACAGAAACGTGGCGCGAGACGACACTCGATGCGGGCATCAAGTGGTTCATCAACGAAGACCACATGGTCTACGCGAAGTGGGCGCGCGGCTACAAGGCGGGCTTCATCCAGTTGCTTCCGGATCCGGCCGGCGGCGCAACGCCGACCGATCCGAGTGACGACTTCGAGATCCACGCCGTCGATCCCGAGGTGATCATCGCGCAGGAGATCGGGGCGAAGACGTCGTGGCTCGACGGCCAGTTCAACGTGAACCTGGCAGCCTTTCACTACGACTACAAGAACCTGCAGGTCCCGACGATCCGAGTCCTTCAGATCGTCAATGCCAACGCGCAGGCGGCCACGGTGTGGGGCGCCGAGCTGACCGTCGATGCGCGCCCACTCGACGATCTCAACCTGCGGGTGGCGATGGGGTGGCTGAAGGCGGAGTTCGACCGGTTTTGCCTCGACGAGCCCCTCGACGCGATCAATCCGCCGCCGGTGGATCCGAAGTGCGTCGGTGACGCGAACGGCGGAGTCGACCTCTCGGGCAATCGCCTCGAGGATTCGCCGGAGTGGAAAATCTCGATGCTGGGTTCGTACCGCTGGGATCTCGGGACCGCGGGCTCGATCCGGCCGACCCTCGAGTTCACCTGGACCGACAGCGGCTGGCGCCGGCCGCACAACAATCCAGTCGTCGACCACGTGAGGGCCTACACGAAGACCGATCTGCGCGTTCGCTGGGAAGAGCCGGAGAGTCGCTACTGGATCGAGGCCTTCGGTGAGAACCTCGAGAACAACTATATCTACCCGCGCGGCATCGTCGTCGCGCTGACGGGCACGGCGGAAGGCTTCGGCCTCCTCCAGCCGCGCACGTACGGGCTGCGCCTCGGCTTCAACTGGGGCCAATAGCGGCCCGCGCACGCTCGCTTCGCATGCGCGCCCCCATCGCCTCGCGGCGGTGGGGGCGCAGTGCTTTCGGTCGCGCGTGAGAGTCCTAACGTGCGCCGCCGAGGCGGGGGTGGGTGCGGGTGAACGAGGCGCAACGAGAGGGCGGCGCCAGTGGCGTTACGAGTGCGCTGTTGGCGGCGCTGCCGGTCGCGGTCGGGGCGGCGATGCTGTTCGGCAGCTCGCGCACGTTCGTCTCGTGGCACGGCCTCGTGCACGTGGGCATTGCGGCGCAGTTTCCGAGCGCCGTGCTGCCGCCCGAGAATCCGTTCTTCGCGGGCGAGCCGCTGGCGTATTACTGGGTCCACCAGGCGTTCGCGGCGGGAATCGCGCGCGGGCTCGGCATCGACGCGCTGAATGCGTTCGCCGCACTCACGCTCGCGAGCCTCGCGCTGCTGATGGGAGCCTCGCTGCGGCTCGGCGCGCGCCAGTACGGCTCTGCGTCGGCGGGGCTGTTGATCGGATGGCTCGCGCTCGCGGGGTTGAATCCGGCTGGCCCAGCAATCGCCGCGCTGAGGGCGGTCCGCGAGGGCGTGCCGCTGCTCGAGTTCGCGGCCGAGCCGGTGGAGACGGTGTTCGTCAGCAATGAAGCCGCGGACCTTTGGATGGCGCACCCGCTGCTCGGCGCGATGCAGCTGTCCCGCGATTGGCGGGTGGGGCAGAACCTGCCTTGGTTCCTCGACAACTCCTCGCGCGCGCCCGCCCTCGCGCTGCTGCTGCCGATGATCGCGCTGTTCCTCGCGCAGCCGCGGGCCCCCGTGCTCGTTGGGAGCGCCGCGCTCGGTGCGCTCACGGCCGCGCTGAATCCGCTCGTCGGTCTCGCGGGCGCCGGCGCGTTGCTCGGCGGTGCGAGCACGGTCTCGCTCGCGTCGCGCATTCCTGCGCTGCGCACCGCGTTCGCGGGCAGTCAGAGCGGCGTCGGCCTCGCCGCCGGCACGGCTGCGCTGCTGGGCGCGTTGCTCGCGGCGCCGAGCTACCTCCAGCTCTTCGCGGGCGCCGGCGAGCCCGCGGCACTGCGTGCCGATTTCATGGCCGTGGCCAAGACGGCGGCGGCGCTGGTGGCGAGCTTCTGTGTGCTCGCGCCGCTCGCTTGTTACGGCGCGCTGCGAGCACCCGAACGCCTGCGGGCGAAGCTCGCGGCGCTCGTGCTCGGCGGGCTCGCGCTGCTTGCGGCCGTCAGCGCGGTCCATCTGGTGGAAGGCAACGAGCACAACCTCGCAAACGTCGCGGCCGTGCTGCTCGCGGTGCCTGCGCTCGGCTTCGCTGCAGCGCGCGGCGGCCTCGTAAAGGCGACGGGCACGCTGCTGTTCGCGACGTTCCTGCCGGTGAGCGTGTGCACACTGGCGAGCTTTTCGGGCCGGCCGTCGCTGCCGATCGCGAGTGACGCCGGCGTGCTCGTGCGCACGCCTGAGGACGATCCGCTCGCCGAGGCCTACGCGTGGATTCGGGAGGAGACGCCGCGGAACGCGGTGTTCGTCGTCGATCCCGCGCGCCCGGTGAAGATGGCGACAAACGTCTCCGAGCTGCCCGCATTCACGGGCCACACACTGTTCGTGGATCAGCCGAGCTACCTGACGACGCCGTACGCGGCATTCGCGGAGCGTACGCAGCTCGCAGCGGCGCTCGCGGCAGGCGAGCCGCTGAGCGCAGCAGGGCGCGCGCAGCTCGTGCGGCTCGGGCGGCCCGTGTTCCTGCTCTCGCACGCAGGGGATGACGAGCATCTCGCTGTGCAGCTGACGAGTCATTATGGGCCGCCGCGCTTCGCGTCGGGCTTCGTCGCGGTGTACGCGCTCGCGGGGGTGCAATGAGCCGCGCACGCACGCTGCTCGGCGCGGCGGGCGACGTGGCGCTCGCGAGCCTTGCGGCCGCGCTCGTCAGCGCGGGCCGCATCGCGACCGCGGGAGCGTGGGAAGAGGGCGGCCTGACGCGCGCACTCCCGATCGCGGTCGCCGAGAGTTGGTTCGCGCTGGCGCCCATCGCGCTGTTCGTCGCACTCTCGCTCCTGATTGCGCTGGCGGCGCTGCGCTCCGCGCGCAGCGCTCGCGGATTTGCGCTGCTCGCGGCCGCGGGCGGCGTGCTCGGCGCTTTTGTCGCGTTTCACGACGCCGCGATCGAGGCGCTGCAGCGCGTGGTTCCGCCGCTCGGCGATGCGCTCGCGCGCGTGAGCGCCTTCGTCACCATGCAGCCGAAGCTCGCGGTGCTCGTGGCCGTCGCGCTCGCGGCATTGTTCGCGGCGATTCGCGCGCTGCGCCCCGAGCCCCCGCGGCGCTCGCTGCGCGCAGCCGTGCTGGGGATCGCGTTCGCCTCCGCGGCGCTCGCACTGCCGGCAGCGCGCACACGCCTGCCTGCGCCGAACGCGAAGAGCGTGCTGCTGGTGGTGCTCGACACCGTCGCCGCGCGTCACCTCGCGAGCGGCGGTTATGCCCGTAACACCATGCCCGAGCTCGAGGCGCTGGCAGCGCGCGGCGTGCGCTTCCCGAATACGTACAGCGCGGCGCCGTGGACGGTGCCGTCCCACGCCTCAATGTTCACGGGCCTCGCGCCGATCGCGCACGGCGCCACGCAGGAGCACGTGCAGCTAGCGGAGGCGCTGCCGACGCTCGCCGACATCCTGCGCAACGAGGGCTATCGCACGTTCGCTGCCGCAGGAAATACGGTGGTGGGGCCGTTCAGCCAGCTCGATCAGGGATTCGCCGAGTTCCTGCCGACTTGGCGCCGCGATCTCGTCGCGGCGACGCGCGGTGCGGCGCACCCGAATAATCGCGTGTTCGAGCGCTTCCTCGCGAGCGTGCCGCGCCGGGAGCGCTTCTTCGCGTTCGTGAATTACATCGATGCGCACTCGCCCTACGTGCCGCGGCCGCCGCACGACCGTAGCTATGGCGCGTTGCCGCGCCGCGGGGCCGATTCGAGCTGGCAGCACTACTACACGGGGAAGTCCGCACTTGGCTCGCTCGATTTCCAGGAGCTCGCGGATTTGTACGACGGCGAGCTCGAGCAGCTCGCGCGCGATCTCGCCGCGTTGATCGCGGAGCTCGAGCGCACGGGCCGGCTCGACGACACCGTCGTGATCGTCACCTCCGACCACGGCGAGAACCTCGGCGATCACCAGCACCTCGATCACGTCTTCAACCTCTATGACTCGCTGCTGCACGTGCCGCTGTTCGTGCTCGGCGGCGGCGCGCCGCGAGGTGTTACGGACGCGCGCTTCGCCACCAGTGTCGATGTGTTCGCGACTGTGCTCGCGGCTGCGGGCGTCGACGCAGCGCGCTTTCGCAGCGAAGGGCAGGACCTGCTGGCGCCCGCGAAGCCTCGTGGCGAGCTGACGCACGAGTACTACTTCCCGAACCAGGCACTCTCCGCGATCGAGCCCGCGGATCTCGCGAGCGCGCATGGACGCATGGCGCCGTACTTGCGCCGGCTGCGCGCGCTGCGCGGCGCGGATGGCTGGAAGCTGATCTGGAGCTCGAATGGCCGACACGAGCTGTACGACCTCGGCGCGGATCCGAACGAACGCACCAACCTCGCGGGGAGCGAGCCTCAGCGCGTCGCCGAAATGGCACAACGGCTCGAGGCGCGTCTCGCCGAACAAAGGGGGCAGCCGTTCCGCTTCGCCGACGAGCCCGCGCCCGAGCAAAGTGTCGGGTTCGAGGGCCTCGACGAAGAGACGCGAAACAATCTGGAGAGCCTCGGCTACGTGAAGTAGCGGGGCGGCGGACGCAGACGCGAGTGAGCACACCGACGCCGAGCAGCCGATTCGACGCACGCGATTGGCGCGCACTCGCACTCTTGCTCGCGGGCTGGTTCGCGCTTCCGTTGTTATTGGGAACGAGCGCACAGATCCCGCTCAACGACGACTGGGCGTACGCGCACACCGTCACCACGCTGCTCCAGACAGGCGAGTTTCGACGGCCCTCATGGACCTGGGTTCCGGCGCTGACGCATACCGCGTGGGGCGCGCTGTTCGCGAAAGTGTTCGGCCTCGGCTTTCCCGCGCTGCGCTGGTCGAGCCTCGTGGCGGGCGCGCTCGGCATTGCGGGCGTGTTCACGCTCGGCCGGCGCGTCGGCGCGGCGACGAGCGCCGCTGCGCTGCTCGCGGCCGTCTACGGCTTCAACCCCGTGCACGTGAACCTCAGCTTCACGTTCATGACGGACGTTCCCTTCATCGCGTTGTGCGTGTGGAGCCTCGTCTTTCTCGCGGATTTCGCGCGCAGCGGCGGTTGGGGCGCGCTCGCGGCGGGCATTCTGCTCGCGGTCGCCGCCACGCTTTCGCGGCAGACCGCGCTCGTGCTGCCTGCGGCGTTCGCGCTCGCGTTGCTGCTCTCGCGGCCCCTCGATTGGCGCGCCTGGTTCGCGGCGGCGCTGTGCATCGCGGTGGTGGGCGCCGTCTACCTTCGCGCGGAGCAGTGGCTGTTCGAGACGGGTGGCCGCTGGTCGCGGCTCTACTCGGTACGTGATGCGGGGAAGTTCATCGCGAGCGCGCAGAGCGCTGCGCTGTTTCATCTCGTGAAGCACTCACTCGTATCGCTCGTCGTGCTCGGCTGGTTCCTCGCCCCGATCTCGTTGCGGAGTTCGGCTCCGCTTCGGCTCCGCCTGGTTGCGTCGGCGCTCGGCGTCGCCGCGATGACGGCGATCACGTTCCGCCTCGGGCTCGAGGCGCCGATCAGCTACAACATGATTTGGAATCTCGGTCTCGGCCCGCTCACGATCACCGGCAAGGAGCTTCTGCCGCAGGCGCCCCAGTGGCTGTGGTGGGGCGTGACCGCACTCGGCGCCGCGGCCGGCGCGGAGGCGCTCGCGATCCTGTCATGGCGCACGCTCCCTGCGTGGCGCGCGTGGCGCAAGCGCGGCGACGTGTTGTTGCTGATCGCATTCTCCGCGGGCTTCTTGCTGCCGCACCTCGCGCGGGCACCGTTCTTCGACCGCTACCTGTTCGTGCTCGTTGCGCCGCTCGGCGCGGTGCTGCTCGCGGTCGGCGCCGGCGACGTCGCACGCGGCTGGCGCAAACACGCGAGCCTCGGAGCCGTCGCATTCTTCGCCCTGTTCGCGCTCGTCGGCACGCGCGATTACTTGGCGCGCAGCGAGGCGAAGTGGGCGCTGCTCCAGCAGTTGCGCGCCGAAGGCTACGGCGAGCGCGTCGTGGTGGGGGGCATCGAGTACAACGGCTGGTACGACGACTTCGACCCGATCGAGAAGGCGCCCGGCGATGACTTCACCTGGGACGAGGAGTTCGTCGTCACCTACGCGCCTCGCAAGGAGCGCTACGCAGCGTACGCCGCGAAGCATTATGCGCGCTGGCTGCCACCCGGCGCGGAGACGGTCTACGCGCTCCGGCGGCTCGAGAACCAGACGCAGCCGCGTTCAGCGCAAGAGCCCGCGCGTTAGCGCGAGCGGCGCGCGCCGCGACGTGCTTCCCTCGCGCATTCGCACCGAGGAGCGCGCGATGATCGAGCTTCACTCTTGGCCCACGCCCAACGGCTGGAAGATCTCGATTGCGCTCGAGGAGATGGCGCTTCCCTACGAGACGCACTGGGTGAACATCGGGCGCGGGGAGCAGTTCGCGCCGGGCTTTCTCGCGATCAGCCCCAATAACCGTATTCCCGCGATCATCGACAAGAGCGTCACGCCGTCGCTCTCCGTGTTCGAGACCGGCGCGATTCTCGTCTACCTCGCCGAGAAGACTGGCCAATTCTTGCCGACGGAGCCGCGCGGCCGCGCTGAAGTTCTGCAGTGGCTCTTCTGGCAAGTCGGCGGCCTCGGTCCCATGCTCGGCCAACACGGCCACTTCAAGCTCTACGCGAAAGACAAGCTGCCGTACGCGATCGAGCGCTACGAAGCGGAGACGAAGCGCCTCTACGCCGTCATGGATCGCCGCCTCGCAGATCGCGAATGCCTCGCTGGCGCCTACTCCATCGCCGACATGGCGTGTTGGCCGTGGGTCGTGACGTACAAAGCGCAGGGCATCGACCTCGCCGAGTTCCCCAACGTGCGCCGCTGGTACGACACGCTCAAGCAACGCCCCGCACTCCAGCGCGGCTTCGCCCTAGGCAAAGAGCTCCGCCAAGTCGTGAAGAACGGCCCCGACGAAGAGAGCCGCAAGCACCTATTCGCAAAACGCTGACATCCAGTAAGCGGAATCTCGGCGGCTCAATGCCGCCGAGATTTCGCCCGTCCCATAATAGTCAGCTCGCGACGACATCTTCGCGCCAGCAAGAGCGCCGGGCGGGTCGGGGGCTCCCGGAGCGGAGTAGCGCGAATTCCGCACCCCGGTCGGGTGCTACCGCGCCCAAAGCCGGAGCCACGCCCGGTACGCCCAGCAGCGTTCACCTTCGAGTCCGACTCGCTGCAGCGTTACGCCGGCTTTCGCCCGCAGGCGCATCCCTAAGCGAATGACGCGGAGCGGAGCCCCCGACCCGCCCGGCGCGCCCTCCGCGAGAAAGAGTCCCCGACTTTCTCGCTCCTCAGCCCAGTAACAACACCCTCACGCCAACCACCGTAAACACCCCGTTCGCGCCAAGACCGCATCCAGCTCCGCACTCCTCGCACCCGCATACCGCGCCCGCAGAGCCGCCAGTGAACGCGCGTGATACTTCTGCGGCTTCTGCATCCACTTGCCGCTCGGCAGCTCGACGGAGAAATCCTCTGCCCCCGCCGCGAACGCGCGACTGTTCGCGTCGCTCCACGGCAAGAACAGCGCGCCGACTTGTTGGGCGAGCAGCGGCTCGAGGGTCGGCGCCAGCGCCGCCCAGGGCTCGAACGCGCCGTGCGCTTTCGGGTCGAGCATGCGATCGACGTACTGCGCGACGCGCGGCGCGCGTTCCCGCATCCACGCTCCTGCGGTCGGATCCGTGAGGCACTCGTAAAGCTGTCCCCACACGCCGAAATCCGCGAAGCCGGGGCGCGCACCCAACAAGTAGGGGCGCGAGGTGAGATGGGCGCCCAGCAGCGCGAGCGTGTCGAGATACGACTGCTCGATCTGCGGCGCCGTCTCCGCGTTCGAGCCGACGAACCACACGCGCGGCGTCATGCGTGCCTTGACGGCGCTGGTCGCCTTCGCGAGCTCCTCGCCGGCTGCGCCCCCCGTCATGTCGCGTGCGATGCGCTCGGCCGCCGAATCCTGATCCGCAGGCCGCGCCCAGCGCAGGTGGAACATCCACTTGTTCCCCCACTCGTCGCCCCACTCCTCGAGGAGCGCAGAGACGAACGCGGCGACCGCATCGCTCGGATGGATCGACGGCTGCGAGAACCTTTCCTCGATCGCTTCCAGGATCGGCGTCGAATCTTGAATGCCCTTCTCGTCGGGCGTCACGACGAGCGGAACGAGCGGGAGCTTCGCGTACTTCGCGAAATCGGTTTGATTCGACGGCCCGCGCACCAGCCACTCGTGTGCGATGCCCTTGTATCGAAAGTACGAGCGCACCTTCACCGAGTACGGGGACATCTCCGAGCCGAAGATCCGAAACGTGCCGGTCATCGCGTCTCCATCGCTGCATCTTGGGGCAGCTCAGTATGGCATCATGCCTCGACGCCGTGGGAGCGCTTCCGCGCACGGCGCGAAGGAGATTTCGATGACGGCTTCCGTCACAGAACCCCTGCGGCCCGCGCTTCCCTCTGGCCTCGTCGCGTTCGTGAAGCGCGACTGCCCGACCTGTGTGCTGGTGGCGCCCGTGCTCGCGGAGATCGCCGCGAAGACGAAGCTCACCGTGTTCACGCAGGATGACGTCGCGTTCCCCGAAGGCCTCTCGCCGCAGGACGACACCGCGCTCGCGCGCTCGTGGCACTACGAGATCGAAGCCGTGCCCACGTTGTTACGGGTCGAGGACGGGCGTGAAGCGGGGCGCATCCTCGGCTGGCAGCGCGCGGAGTGGGAGGCATTCACGGGTGTGCGCGGCCTCGGCGCGGGGCTACCGGATTGGCGGCCCGGCTGCGGTTCACTCTCGGTGGATCCGGATCGTGTCGATGCGCTGCGCGTCCGGTTCTCAGGCAGCCGGTTGCACGCGCGCCGCGTCGAGCTCGCCGCGCGCGAGGACGAGCTCGAGGCGTTCTTCGCGAAGGGCTGGACCGACGGCCTGCCGATCGTGGCGCCGACCGAATCGCGCGTACTCGCGATGCTCGAAGGCGCGTCGCGCGCACCGCAGGAAATCGTCGCGGTGGTGCCCCCGGATCTCGTGCCGTGCACGATCGAGAAAATCGCCATCAACGCCGTGATGGCGGGCTGCAAGCCTGAATACCTGCCGGTGGTGATCGCCGCGCTCGAGGCTGCGTGCAACGACCAGTTCAACATTCACGGCGTGCTCGCGACCACGATGCCGGTCGGCCCGGTGATCGTGGTCAACGGACCGATCCGCCGCGCGCTCGGCATGAACTCCGGCAAGAACGTGTTCGGTCAAGGCAACCGCGCGAACGCGACGATTGGCCGCGCGCTGCAGCTCGTGATTCGGAACGTCGGCGGCGGGCGACCCGGTGAAGTCGACCGCGCGACCTTCGGAAACCCCGGCAAGCTCTCGTTCTGTTTTGCGGAAGACGAGGAGGCTTCGCCGTGGGGTCCGCTGTCCGCGGAGCTCGGTGCGCCCGCGGGTGCGAACACGGTCACGCTGTTTGCTGGCGAGGGCCCGCGCAGCATCGTCGACCAGCTCTCGCGCGATCCCGAGTCGATCTCGCGCAGCCTTGCCGTCTGCCTGCGCGCCGTGCATCACCCGAAGCTCGTGCTCGGCTTCGACGCGATCCTCGCGATCGGGCCGGAGCACGCGCGGATTTATCGCGAGGCGGGCTGGACGAAGCAGCGAGTGGTTGAACGCATCAATGAGTTGACGCGCACTCCGGGTAAGGAGCTGGCGCGCGGCGCCGGAGGAATTGCAGAGGGGTTGCCGTTGACTGGGGCGGCGCTGGAGAGCGAGTTTCCTAAGTTTCGGCCTAACAACGGGCTGATGATCGTGCACTGTGGGGGCGGAGCTGGGTTGTTCTCGGCGGTGATTGGCGGGTGGGCGAATGGGGCGGTGGGGTCGGCTCCGGTGTGGAGAGAGATTCGGGCGTAGAGAGCGAGCGAGATCGAGAGCGAGAAGATCGAAGACTCTTTCTCGCGGAGAGCGCTTCGGGGCGGGACGGGGGCTCCCTTCGCGTCACTCGCTTACGGGATACGCCTGCGGACGAAGGCTGGCGTAACGCTGCAGCGAGTCGGACTCAAAGGTGAACGCGCGTGGGCGTACCGAGCGTGGCTCCGGTTTTGGGCACGGTGGCACCCGACTGCGTTGCGGAATTCGCGCTACTCCGCTCCGGGAGCCCCCGTCCCGCCCCGAAGCTCGTCTTCGTGCGGTCCGAAGGCGATCGCGAGGTTCAAACAAAAAGGGAGGCTGCTCCGGCTGCGGCATCGAGCCGCAGCCGGAGCACGCTGCGCGAGTTCGCGTTGTGCGAGAAGTGCGAACAAAGTTGCGCTCCGCACTCCCCGCTTCGCGCCAGCGCGCGCGTCGTGCTCGCTGAACACAGCACACTGCTGGCGAGTGGCCCTCTTCACTCGCACTTCTCGCAACCGCGAACAATCTCGTGCGCTGCGCGCCTCGCTGCAAAAGTGCCGGCTGCCGCGGCTCAATGCCGCGGCGGCGGCAGGCCGCTACCCCAGCTGTACTTGACGGCTCACGCACGGCACGGAGCGAGGGGTGGGAGGGGGCTCCCGGAGCGGAGTAGCGCGAATTCAGCACCCCGTTCGCGCGCCGCCGCGCCCCAATGCCTGAGCCACGTTCGGTACGCCCCGCAGCGTTCACCTTTGAGTCCGACTCGGTGCAGCGTTACGCCGGCCTTCGTCCGCAGGCGCATCCCGCAAGCGAGTGACGCGAAGGGAGCCCCCTGCCACCCCGAGCGCCGCCCGCGAGAAAGAGTCCTCGATTTTCTCGTCCGACTCTCCCTCTCAGCCTCATGCAATCGCACCACCCGTCGTACTACGTTTCACCAAACCAAAACACCGCCTCGCCGAAGGAGCCCCTTCCATGCAATTCGAATTCAGCGACAAGACTCAATACTTGATGAAGCAACTCCAAGGTTTCATGGACGAGCACATCTACACCAACGAGAAGCGCTTCTACGCGGAGCACGAGGCGCAGAAGGATCGTTGGCAGGTGCCGGCGTTGATGGAGGAGCTCAAGGAGAAAGCCAAGAAGGCCGGACTCTGGAATTTGTTCCTGCCGGAGAGCGCGCACGGGGCGGGTCTGACGAATCTCGAGTACGCGCCGCTGTGCGAGATCATGGGGCGCGTCGGCTTCGCCTCCGAGGTGTTCAATTGCGCGGCACCCGACACGGGCAACATGGAGGTGTTCGAGCGCTACGCGAGCCCCGAGCTGAAGAAGCGCTGGTTGCAGCCGCTGCTCGACGGGAAGATTCGCTCGGCCTACGCGATGACGGAGCCTGCGGTCGCGTCGTCGGATGCGACGAACATCGCGACGGAGATCCGCCGCGACGGCAATGAGTACGTCATCAACGGCACGAAGTGGTGGACGAGCGGGATCCTCGACCCGCGCTGCGAAGTGTTGATCGTGATGGGTAAGAACGATCCGAACGGTCCGCAGCACGCGCAGCAGTCGATGATCGTGGTGCCGCGCAACACCAAGGGCATTACGACCAAACGCTTCTTGCCGGTGTTCGGCTATGATGACGCGCCGCACGGCCACGGCGAGGTGATCTTCGACAACGTGCGCGTGCCGGCAGATCACATCCTGCTCGGCGAAGGGCGCGGCTTCGAGATCGCGCAAGGTCGCCTCGGGCCGGGCCGCATCCATCACTGCATGCGCGTGATCGGTGTCGCGGAGCGCGCGCTCGAGAAGATGTGTCAGCGCCTGATGACGCGCACCGCCTTCGGCAAGAAGGTGTACGAGCACTCGGTGTGGGAGGAGCGCGTCGCGGACGCGCGCATCGAGATCGAATGCTCGCGCCTGCTCACGCTGAAGGCCGCGTACCTGATGGACACAGTGGGCAACAAGGTGGCGCGCGCGGAAATCGCGATGATCAAGGTGAAGGCGCCGGTGATGGCGCTCAAGATCATCGACGATGCGATTCAGGCGCACGGCGGCGCGGGTGTTACGGAGGACTTCGGGCTCGCGAAGACGTGGGCGTCGATGCGCACGCTGCGGCTGGCGGATGGACCGGACGAGGTGCACCGCAGGACGATCGCGAAGATCGAGTTCAAGAAGCAGGCGGAGCGATCGGGGCTGAAGCTGAAGTAGGGGTGGCGCGAGGCGGTCTCCTTGGGGCGACCTTCGGCCGCGGCGCCGGCGGCAGGCCGGCTGCGGCGAATGGCTCGCGCGTCTGGGTGGGCGTTTCGGTGCGCGGAGTG
>JANNKN010000324.1:0-6529 GCA_031396315.1 Deltaproteobacteria bacterium | reverse complement strand
CCTCGGCGTAGTTGCCTTCGAGGGTGAGCACGAGCGTGCTGCCCGGCTCGATGGTCGGCCCGCCGCCGCAGCCCGCGAGCGTCGTCACCGCGAAGAGTGCGAGAGCGAGTGAGACGCCGAGGCGTCGAGTGCTGCGCATGTTTCCCCCTCGCGCGCGAACCGACCGCGCGCGTTCAACCTGGATCGGCAGTTCGCGGAATGAGCCTCAGAGGAATGAGGCCGCCGCGAGCCCGCCCGCGAGTGCGAGCCCGCCGCCGAGCGCGAACGCCATCGTTTGCCCGAACGCGACCGTCATGCCTCGCGCGTCGCTGGGATGCGCGCGCGCGGTGCGCGAGGCACGCAGCGCGAGCGGCGCAGCGATCACGAACGCCAGCGCCGCGAGCGGCACCGCCCGCATGGCCACGGCACCGATCACGAGCGCGAACGGAAGCGCGAGCAACCACGGCACCAGCCGCGCCGCGCCTTCGGCGCCGAGCCGCACGATCGGCGTCTTCTTGCCGTGCTTCGCGTCGGCCTCGCGCTGCGGAAAGTGGTGCAAGAAGAGGATCGCGGTGTCGAGCAGCCCGACGACGCACGAGAGCAAGAACGCCGGCAGCGTGAACGTGCCGGTCTGCACGTAATAAGTTCCGAGTCCGGCGAGAGGCCCGAACAGCAGAAAGATCACCGGCTCGCCGACGCCGTAGTAAGCGAGCTTGAAGGGCGGCGCCGTGTAGAAGTATCCGAACAGGAAACCGGCGATGCCGATCATCAGCACCACGTGGCCTGGGTAGAAACGATCGAGCGCGAGGCCGCAGGCGAGGCCGGTGCCGAAGCACGCTGCGGCCAGCACCCACATCCCGCGGCGGCCCAGCACTCCGGACTGGAGCACGCGGCTGCCGAGCGGAAACGCGTTCTTCGCGAACGCTGGATCCGCGTCGAGGCCGGAGGCGTCGTCGAACAGATCGTTCACGACGTTCACGCCGGCTTGTAGCGCGATCAAGCCGAGCAGCGTGAGCGCGAAGCGGCCCCAGTGCACGGGGCCGCCCTCGGCCCCGACCAGTGCGGTCAGCACGAGCGCGGGCAGCGCGCCCGCAAACAGGCTCGGTGCGCGCGTCGCACGGACGAGCGTCGCCATGCCACTCATCAGGGCTGCTCCACGATCGCGCGGATGTTCCGCCACTTCCCGACGGCGCCCTGGCCGTGGCAGGAGGCGCTGCCCTTGCCGGGCTGGATGTCCTTCTCCGTCATCAGGCCCAGCGCGATCGTGAACGGCCCGAGCTCGCCGACGCCTTCCGTGCGCTTCACGAGCTCACCCTGATGACTCCAGCTGAGCGTGCCGGCCGCGCGGTCGTAACAGATCGCGTACTTGTAGAAGGCGCCCGCTTCGAGGCCGCCGCGCTCGTCGAACCAGCAGAAGAACTTCGGGCCCTTTGCGCGCTGCGGCGGCGTCGTACCGGGAAACGGCAGGTGCGCGTGCACCGTCGCGAACTCGTCGTTGCCGACGAAGAAATTCACCGCGACCCCGCGCGCCAAATCCAGCAAGTGAAAGCTCACGAAGCCGTCGTACAGATCGCCGGATTTCGCGCCCACGATGCGCGCCGCCTGCTCCCACTCGAGCGTGAGCCTGCCGCCGTCGGGCGCAGCGAAGGCGCGTGCCGAGAAGTACATGTGCTTCGCATTGTCGAAGAACTGCACGTAGTCATTGCTGCGCGTGAACGGGAGCGCCGAGACGATCAAGCCGCCGTTCTGCACGATCACCGACGCGTTCGGCTCCTGATAAACCCAGCTCCCGCCGTCGGGCATCGGGAACGATCCGGGCACCCAGCTCGTCTGTTCGCCTGCCACGATCGATCCGAAGTCGCCGACCTCGATCACTTCCTGCGCCACTGCAGCCTCCGTGAGCTGCGCAGTCTAGGGGCGAGTTTCGCTGCGAACAGCGCAGCGCAGCGCGACGCCAACCCATATCCTGCGCCGCATGTCCGACGCGCGCGCACTCCAGAAGGACGCCTTCCAGCATTTTGTCGCGGGCCGGCTCGACGAAGCCGTCGCCGGCTATCGCCGCGCCCTCGAGCTCGACCCGCAGCTCGCGATCGCCTGGAACGGCCTCGCGATGGTGCTGGAGCGCCATGGCGACCTCGATGGCGCGATCGCTGCGGCCGAGCGGCTCGCGGAGCTCGACCCCGACGACGCGCTCGCGCACACCAGCCTCTCGCGCTTCTACCAGCGCAAGGGCCTGATCGAGCGCGCAGAGGAAGAGAAGGCGCTCGCGACGAAGCTCGCGATGAAGGCGGAAGGGAAGAAGTAAGCGACTCCGAGGCGGCGCAGGGGCGGGGCAGCTCGCTGCGGCTCGGCGCTCGGCCGCTGCGCGTGGTGGATTGGTGTTAGGAGACGCGGCGGTAGGCAGACGCATTCGGGCGCTTCTGGGCTTGGGGGCGGCCTGCGCCTGGCCTCGCCTTCGCGACTGCCCCGCCCCTGCGCCGGCGGGCGTGGTCGGCGGCGCGCGAAGAGGGCGAAGACGGAGACGAAAGGAACGAGCGCGCAGCGCAGGGCGCCCGGCTAGCTGCGGGTCAGCTTCCAGGTGCGGGTGGAGTGGGTGAGCTCGAGGGTTGGAGCGTTGGTCAGCCACCAGCGCTCGAAGGTGAGCTCGTCGGGCATGGAGCGTGGTGCGCTCGGCGACGCGGACTCGAGCGTGAGCTCAACCGGCGCGCCGTCGCCGCTCGCGGCGAGCAGGACCGCTACGGCGTGGGTCGGTGCGAACCCTTCCGCGTGGGGGGTGAGCGGCGCGGGCGGGAACTCGTCGCCGCAGACGATCAGCACGTCGCGAGTCGGCTCGCACGCAAGCAGGCCGAGCGCCTCGACCCACGCGCACAGGAAGCTCTCGCGGCCCGCCGCGATCGAGCTGCACGCGCTGCGGTTTTGCGCCCAGACCGAGAAGACGCCGGCCGCCGCGTTGTGCACCGAGTGGCTGAAGGTGTTAGGCGACAGCGGCCGCCCCGCCGCGAGCGCATCGAGCAGCTCGACGAGCGCCGTCAGCGACGCATGGCGGCTCGCGAACACGCAGGCGCAGCGCGCGAGTTGCTCGGGCGACCCAGCTTCGTGCGCGACGTGCAGCATCGCGCGCATCAGGTCGTCGCAGCGGCGGCGCACGAGCGGCGGAAGGAAGCGCGCGTCGGGTGCGCCGGCGAGCGCAGCGTCTGGCGGCGTCCACGCGACGACAGTTCGCACGAACGCGCGCCTCATCGCGCGTCGCCAAGGATCAGCGCGCAGTTGCTGCCCCCGAAGCCGGACGACGTCGACATCACGGCACTGGGCCGCGCTGCGCTGTACACGTCGCCTCGCGCAACGAGTGGCAGCGCGGGCAACGTCGGGTCGCGCACGCCATCCCAAAGATGTGGCGGGAGCGTCATGCGCGCGCCCTCTCGGCGGGTGAGTGCGAGCCAGCAGAATGCCGCCTCGAGCGCGCCAGCCGCCGCCAGCGTGTGACCCGTGAGCGGCTTGGTGGAGCTACACGGTGGCGGCGGCGCAAACACGTTCGCTACCGCGCGGCTCTCCATCGCGTCGTTGTGTGGCGTCCCGGTGCCGTGCAGGTTGAGGTACGCGATCGCCTCGGGCGCGAGCCGCGCCGCGCCGAGCGCCGCGCGCATCGCAGCTTCCGCGCCGGCGCCCGCGGGGTGTGGTGCAGAGATGTGGTGCGCATCCATCGCCTCGCCCGAACCCAACAGCTGGAGCGGCGCGGGCTCGCGCGTCACGACGAACAACGCGGCGGCTTCGCCGAGTGTGAGGCCGTCACGCCGCGCGCTCATCGGGTTCGTGCGATCCGCGGCGAGCGCCTGTAGCGCGCGGAAGCCGTTCGCAGTCATGCCGCAGAGCGCGTCGGCGCCGCCCGCGATCACCGCGTCGCACCAGCCCGCGGCGATCCACTGCTGGGCGCTCGCGAGCGCCTTCGCGCCGGACGAACACGCCGTCGACATCGCGAAGCGCGGGCCGGTCACACCCGCTGCGTGCGCGATCACCTCGGCGACGCCGCCGAACTCGACGCGCTCGAGATGCGGGCCGGGCGCGAGCGCACCGCCCGAACCCCGCGCGCGGAACGCCGCCTCGACTTCGCCGATCCCGCCTGTGCTGGTGCCGACGATGACGGCCACGCGCAGCGCGCCGTAGCGCGCAACCGCCTCGCGCGCGGCCGTCTCGATCTGCGCAAACGCGGCGAGCGCGAGCCTGGCTGCGCGTGTGTCGTGCTGCGCGACGCCCCGAGCGACCGCGGGGAGCGCGCACGCGACGCTGCCGAAGCGCAGCGCGACGCCGGCGACCAGATCGCTGCGCGGCGCGACGTTCGAGTCGTCCGCTGCAACCAGCCCGCGCCACACCGAGTCGTGGCCCTCGCCGAGCGCACAGACGAGGCCCATGGCCGGCAAGCCCACAGGCCCCGCGCTCACCGCAGCTCTCGCATCAGCTCACGGCGCAAGATCTTTCCCGTCGGCGAGCGCGGAACTTCGCGGCGGATTTCGAACACGCGCGGCACTTTGTAATCGATCAGTTGCTCGCGCGAGTAGCTGCGCAGCTCTTCCGTCGTCGGCTCGCGACCTTCCTCGGGCACGATCACGGCACGCAGGCGCGAGCCCGTTTGATTGAAGGCGAGCGGAAGCACGACCGCCTCCCTGACGCCGGGATGTCGCATCAACGTCGCCTCGACCTCGAGCGGATTCACCTTCACCGCGCCGACGTCGATCAGCAGGCTCGCGCGACCCGTGAGCCACAAGCATCCGTGCGCGTCGACGCGACCCAAGTCTCCAGTCATTACGAACTCAGCGGGGTCGCCCGGCGCGTCGAGATAGCCGTCGAAGCGTGACCCAGCTGCGATCGCAACGACGCCTTCCTCGCCCGGCGTCACCGGCTGCTCGAGATCGGGCTTCTCCCGATCCAGCAAGCGCACCTCTACATCCATTAGGGGGCGCCCGACACAGCCAAATGGATCGCCGGGGACGGTCGCCGTCACGGTGCCCAGCTCCGTCGAGCCGTACACCTGACCCACGTCGATCGAGAGCGCCTCGGCGAAGGTGAGCGCGACTCGTTCGGGGAGGGAACTGCCGGCGGAGACCACGACCTCGAGTTTCGAGGGTCCCTTCGACTGGTGCTTCAAGCGAGCGATCGCGTCGAGCATCGTCGGCACTGCGGGGAAGTGAGTGATCTCGCCGCTGAGCAGCGCGCGTCGCGTCTTCGCGGCGTTGAACCCCGCTTCGAGTCGAACGCTCGAGCCCGCGAGCAGCGCGGCGGTCAGCTGATCGATCGCGTACGTATGAAAGAGTGGAATTGCGATGAGCGAACGGGCGCCAAGGCTGAGCCCGAGGGCGCGCGCAGTGTTCATCGCGCTGTGATTCGCGGCGCGCATGCCGCGGACGACGATCCTCGGAAGACCCGTCGTCCCAGACGTCATGAGCAGAAGCGATCCGTTCCTAGGCAGCTCTCGCGAGCGCAGCGCGAGCCCGTGAGCACTCGGCGGCAAGATGGGATCCGCGCCTGGCCGCTCGTCGTCGCGAAGAATCAGGCGAGCAGAGACCCGCCGCGCGATGTCCGTAACAACCGACGTCGGCGTGCGCGGCGAGAGCCCGTGAAGCTCGGCACCGGCCTCGAGCGCACCGAGAATCGCAGTCGCGAAGGCGACGCTGTTGTTCGAGATCGCGAGCACACGAGCGCGCGGGCCGAGCGCCGTGAAACGAAGGGCCTGAGACACCACCTCGGCCCAAAGCTCGCCCCAGGTCAGAGATCGATGCGCGTCGAGCAGCGCGACGTCGTTCGGTCGCTCGCGGGCGGTGCGCTCGATCGCAGCGAGCACGCAATCGGTCATGGGGCGCGTGTGCTCCGCAAGCGCGAGTGACTCCGCGCGGTGGACGGGCCACTATATCTCCGTGCGCGTGGCATTCGTCTCCGGAAATCGCGAGAAGCTGCCCGACGCGGTGATCCCGCTCGGCCTGCTGTACGTGATGGGCGCGACGCCCGAGCGCCACGAGCGCTGCTTGATCGACCTGTGCTTCGAGGCCGACCCGGAGGCCGCGCTGAAGAGCTCCCTGGCGGCGTTCCGGCCCGACATCGTCGCGCTCGGCATGCGCAACATTCAGAACAACGACTACTCGGGCATCCGCGACAACGTCGTCTATTACTCCGCGCTCGTGCGCGCCGCGCGCGAGGCAACGGGCGCACCGATCGTGCTCGGCGGCGCCGGCTTCAGCGTGATGCCCGCGCAGCTGCTCGCGAAGCTCGGCGCCGACTACGGCATCGCGGGCGAGGGCGAAGGCGCATTCACGCAGCTGCTGGACGCGCTCGAAGCGGGCGCCGGCATCGAGCGCGTGCCGAGCCTTCACCGCGCCACGCGCGATGGCGTCGTCTCGAACCCCGCAGCGCCCGCGTTCCTCGACATGAACGCGTTGCCGCGCCCCGACCGCTCGCTGGTGGATGCGCGTTACTACGAGCGCTACGCGATCGACTCGGTGCAGACCAAGCGCGGCTGCCCGCTGCGCTGTGATTACTGCACGTATCCGACGATCGAGGGCCG
>JANNKN010000279.1:0-1411 GCA_031396315.1 Deltaproteobacteria bacterium | reverse complement strand
CGCGCAGGCCGAGGCCCAGCACCGCCGCGAGCGCGGCGAGCAGATAGAAGGCGGCGGTGGCGAAGTGGAGCGCGTGGGCCAAGGCTGTCCTGTTGGGTTAATTCGCCGGCCGCGGGCGCTGGCGGAGCTTGGCGAGCTGATCGGCCACCCGTTCGGCGTCGTTCACCATCTCGAACATGCGGTAGGCGGGCTCGCCGAACAGCACGAAACGGATCTCTTCGAGCGGAGTCTCCGTCGCCGCGTGGGCACGCGCCTCTTCGATCAAGATCTCGGCGCAGCGCTGGAGCGAAAAACCGGCGACACCGGCGCCGAGCGCGGGCACCGCAAGTGTCTTCACGCCGCGCTCCCGCGCGCACGCGAGCGCGCTGCGCATTGCGCTGCGCACGCTGGCCTCGGTGGCGCCGCCACCGGCCGGCATCGTCGCCGCGTGGATTACGAAGCGCGCGCGCAGCTCGCCCGCGCCGGTCACCGCCGCCTCGCCCAGCGCGATCGGGCCGATGCGATCGCACTCCGCCTGAATCGCGGGCCCGCCCTGGGTGCGGATCGCGCCTGCGACGCCGCTGCCCAGCACGAGCGCGCTGTTCGCGGCGTTCACGATCGCGTCCACCGCTTCGCTCGCGATGTCGCCTTCTTTCAGCGTGATGCGAACGCTCATGCGGCGGAATCTCGCCCGGGGCCCGGGCAGCGCGAAAACCCGAGCGAAATCAAAGAGATCGAGGACGGCGCAGACTAACGATCGGCAAGCCGCGTGGCTACGTGCGCAGCGGCTGCTCGCAGCGCGCCAGCCAACTGCGGGTGCCGCGACTACTTGCGGTGAACGCGCGCAAAATGCGAGCGCGCACATCGATCGTTTGCCACGTTCCGCCGCGGCCGCGCCTCGAACGTGCGGCGTATCCCCAACGACCTCACGAGGAGAGCGCCGCAATGGCAGGCATCATCGACGTCACCGACGCGAACTTCGAAGCCGAGGTGCTGAAGTCGACCCTCCCCATCGTGATCGATTTCTGGGCCGAGTGGTGCGCGCCGTGCAAGCAGATCGCTCCGATCATCAAGGGGCTCTCCGCGGACTACGACGGCAAGGTCAAGGTCGTGAAAATGAACATCGACGAGAACCCCGCGACGCCCGGCAAGTACGGCGTGCGCGCGATTCCCACCGTGCTCGCATTCAAGAACGGCACCGTCGTGGGGCAAATCACCGGGGCAAGGCCCCGTAGCGCGTTCGAGGAGTTGGTCCAGCGAGTGTTGTAGCTCGCTGAGGTCGGGGCGCAGCCAGCAGTGGCCTTGCCCCGGTCACTCCTTGTTTACTTCGCTCCGGCGTCGAGGACTCCGCCTCCGCTGCGCGCTTCGCTTGCGCAGTTCGCTGCGTGCGTCGAGCTGGCTCGTCATCGAGCCCATTCCGTCTCCAGCGACA
>JANNKN010000272.1:0-3593 GCA_031396315.1 Deltaproteobacteria bacterium | reverse complement strand
GCCGGGCCGCGTGATGCGCAGGCCCTTCACGCCGTACGCCTCGGCGAGTTTCACGAAGTCGGGGTTGCCTTCGAGGTCGACGCCGGAGAGCCGGTTCTCGAAGAACAGCTCCTGCCACTGGCGCACCATCCCCAGGTAATTGTTATTGATGATCAGCACCTTTACGGGCAGCTTGTGGATGAAGGCGGTGGCGAGCTCGCACAGCGTCATCTGGAAGCCGCCGTCGCCGACCACGGTCCAGACTTCTTCGCCGGGACGCCCGAACTGCGCGCCGATCGCGGACGGGAAGCCGAAGCCCATCGTGCCCGCGCCGCCACTCGTGATCCAGCGCCGGCCTTCGCGCGTGCGGCAGAACTGCGCGGCCCACATCTGATGCTGGCCGACGTCGGTCGTGATGATCGCGCGGCCTTCGGTGAGCGCGTCGAGGCGGTCGAGCACGTGCTGCGCGCGCAGGCCGCCCTTCTTCGCGTACTTGAGCGGGTACTTCTTGCGCCAGCCCTCGCACTCGGCCAGCCAGGCGCTCGTGTCGAGCGGGCCGACGCGCGGAAGCAGGTCCTCGAGCACCGCCTTCACGTCGCCGAGGATGCAGACGTCGGGCCGTAGCACCTTGTTGAACTCGGCCGGGTCGATGTCGATGTGAATCTTGGTCGCGCCGACACAGAATTCGTCGAGCTTACCGGTGATGCGATCGTCCCAGCGCGCGCCGATCGCCATGATCAGGTCGCAGTTCGTGACGGCCTTGTTCGCGTAGGCGGTGCCGTGCATGCCGAGCATGCCGAGGTGGAGCGGATGCGTCTCGTCCGCCGCGCCCTTGCCGAGCAACGTGTTCACGATCGGCGAGCGCAGCTTCTCTGCGAGCTTCATCACTTCCTTGCCCGCACCGCTGATCACGGCGCCGTGGCCGACGTACAGCACCGGTCGGCGTGCGCGCATCAGCAGCTGCGCAGCGCGCTCGATCTCGACAGCCGCGCCGCGCTGCGGCACGCGATAGCCGGGCAGGTCGACGGTCGTAACAACCTGATCGACACCCGGCCCCTGACTCACGTCCTTCGGCACGTCGATCAGCACGGGGCCCGGACGGCCGCTCGTCGCGATGTAGAACGCCTCGCGCACGATGCGCGGGATGTCGTTCGCCTCGCGCGCCATGTAGCTGTGCTTCACGACCGGGTAGGTGATGCCCGTGACGTCCGCTTCCTGAAACGCGTCGAGCCCGAGGTTCGCGCGGATCGTCTGGCCCGAGATCACGATGATCGGCGCCGAGTCCATCTGCGCGGTGAGCAGGCCCGTCACCGTATTCGTCGCGCCGGGGCCCGAGGTCACGAGCACGACGCCAGGCTTGCCCGTCGCGCGCGCGTAGCCGTCGGCCATGTGAGTGGCGCCTTGCTCGTGGCGGACGAGAATGAGCTTGATCTTCGAATCGACGAGCGCGTCGAAGATCGGCATCACCGCGCCGCCGGAGAGCCCGAACACGTACTCGACTCCCTCGCGCTCGAGGCAGCGGATGAGCACCTCGGCGCCGGTGAGCGGTTTGATGGGCGAACTCGGCATGGCGGGCTCCTATATCCGATGCGGGCAGGCGGACCTGGACAAGAAAAGCGTTTTTGGTGAGGCAAAGCAACCATAGACGGTGCCAAGAGTCATCGGATCGACGAAGTTTTGACAGAAGTTGAACCCCCCGTGGGATTTTGGAGACGGAATGCAGGTTCTCGAGGCACTTCTTGCCGATCTGGTCGCCCACGATTCGGTGAGCGCTCACGGCAATCGAGCCTTGATGGACGGTTTGGCGCAGCGCTGCGCGGACGCCGGCGCCCGCGTCGCCCTTCAGAGATGGGGGGAGGGCTCGCACGCGAAGGCGAACGTGGTCGCGGTGCTCGGTCCAGACGCGCCGGACGGCCTCGTGCTCTCCGGCCACGCCGACGTCGTGCCCTTCGCGGATCAGCCTGGCTGGACGCGGGATCCGTTGCGCCTGACCGCGGACGGCGATCGCCTCTACGCGCGCGGCACCTCCGACATGAAGGGCTTCATCGCGCAGTGCCTCGCCGCGCTGCCGCGCATCGACGCGACGAAGCTCGCGCGCCCGATCGTGCTGATCTTCACGGCGGACGAAGAAATCGGCTGTCTCGGCGCGCAGCGACTCGTGCCCGCGCTGCCCGAGCTGTTAGGTGCGTGTCCAGTGCCGAAGCTCGCGTGGATCGGTGAGCCGACCTCAGGGCGCGTCTTCCACGCGCACAAGGGCGTGGTCGATTTCGTGATTCGCGTGAGCGGGCGCGGCGGACACTCGAGCATCCCCGAAGCCGGGGCGAACGCGATCGCAGGGGCGGCCGAGGTGGCAGCGCGGCTCGGGCGGCTACAGGCGGAGCAGCGCGCGCGGCCGAGTGCACGCTTCGCCGCGCTCTTTCCCGAGGCGCCTTACGCGACTTTCAACCTCGGCACGATTCACGGAGGCAGCGCCTCGAACATGATCGCCGACGTCTGCACGCTGACGGTGAGCTACCGCCCGCTGCCGGACGAGGATCCGCTCGCGTTTTGGCGCGAGGCGCGCGAGCGGCTGTTAGGGACGCCACTGCGCGACCCGGGCAGTGAGCTGCCGCTCACGCTGGAAGTGATGCCCGCGCTCGCGGCTCCGGGGCTGCTCACGCCGCGCGGCACGCGGCTCGAGACAGAGCTGCTCGCCCAGTTCGGTGGCCATGATGTCGGTGGCGCGCCGTACTGCACTGATGGCGGGCGCTTCGCGCTCGCCGGCATCGATTCGCTGATCTGCGGGCCGGGGGATCTCGCCGAGGCCCATCAACCGAACGAGAGCCTCTCGCGCAGCGCGCTCGCGGCCGGCATCGAGCCGATCGTCGCGATCGCCTCGCGCCTGTGCGGGCGAGGCGGCGACGCACGCCGGGCCTAATCGTTCGCGCGCTCGGATGCGAAGAACGCGCGCGCGGCTTTCGCGGGATCGCCCGCGAGCTGTTCGGGCTCGCCGCCGCGGAGCCACGCGTCGGGCAACAGACTGCGGTACGGCTCGCGCAGAAAGCGTGCGCCGTAGAGCGCGATCACGCCGCGATCGCCGTCTTGGCGGAGCAGGCGGCCCGCGGATTGGATCACGCGCGTCATGCCCGGTAGTGCGTAAGCGAGCGCGAAGCCGTCGCCCTGCGTCTCCTCGTAGTGCTCGCGCTCGAGCTCGCGGCGCGGGTCCCGCGCTGGCAAGCACGGCCCGAGCACCGCCACCGCGCGAATCCCGAGTCCGCTCGTGTCGAAGCCCTCGGTGAGGGCGCCGCCTGCGATCGCGAGCGCGAGCACACCGCGCGCGCCCCGCAGCGCCGCGACCCAGCGCGCGCGTTCGCGCGGGTCGGCGCCCGGTTGTTCGAGCGCAACACCGCGGCCCGCGTCCTCGAGTGCACGCGCGAGCTGCGCGAGCCATGCGAAGCTCGGCCCCGCGACGAGCACGTTGCCCGGCGTCGCGTCTGCGAGCGCGCCGAGGCGCTTCACGAGCTTCGGCTGCTCGCGCTCGCGCGCCGCGAACGTCGTCGCGAGCTTCACGTCGATCACGACGCGCAGGCGTTCCGCGCGCGATTCGCCCGCCACGCGCGCGATCGCGAGCCGCT
>JANNKN010000210.1:0-5064 GCA_031396315.1 Deltaproteobacteria bacterium | reverse complement strand
GCCCCACAGAGGGCGGTGTCCGCGAGAAGCGCCGGCCAGGCCAGCGGACTGAGCGCGAGCAACGCGAACTCGGCACCGAGTTCCTCCGACGCGTTCTGTTGATCAGCCGACGCCGACCGGAGCGGCTCGAGCGCCGCGTTGTAGGCCGGCACCGCTGCGTCGGCGAGCTGTCGAACGCGCGCGAGCACTTGAATGTCGGCCGGCCGCGCGAGGCCGCCGCCGAGCGCGGCGTCCGCGTCGTTTGCTGCGTCTTTGGCACGCCCTGCGGCGCTTCCCGCCTCCGCCGCGGACGACGCTCCCTCCGCGCACAGCCCGCCGCGATTCGCGGCCTCCGAATAACGCGCGGCGAGCGCTGCCCAGTCGGCCGCGCTCTGCGCGACCAGCATGAGGCAACCCGTGCCGAGCGCCAGCGAGATCAATGACGCTGCGCTGCGCGCAGATCGACGCAATCGAAGTTCGCGACTCATGCTCGGTGACTCCTAGAAGTGGTACGAGACGCCGGCGCTGATCACGTGGCGTTCGGAGCGGAAGCGCCCTTGGTCGGCGCCGATGCGCGTGAAGGCGTACGACGCGTCCAGCAAGAAGTGCGGCGAGAGCGGCAGCAACAGCGCTGCCTGATAGAGCTGCGTGCGCGCCTCGCGCCGCGGCGCCGGCGTGTAGTGCACGTAGTCGACGCCCGTGTAGGCCGCGAGCAGCTCGAAGCGCACGGGCCGCGCGAACGGGAGAGGAGTGCGGAAGCGCGCGAACGCGCCGTTGCCCTCGAAGTCGCGGTTCGCACTCTCCGCGAGGTTGCGCAGGTTCTCGTACCCAATGCTCAGCGACTGCCCCGACTCGGTGCGCAACCAAGTGGCCTGCAAGGCGAAGCGATGGGTGTCGGCGTCGCGCGTGGCGTCGAGGCTGTGGAAGCCCGACGCATCGAACTCGTCGAGCGAGACCTGATAAGAGGCGCTCGCCTCCAGGAAGGCGAAGGGGCGCACCGAGGCGCTCATGCGCACACTGTGGCTGCTCTCGAAGTCTGCGCCTTCTAGGAAATCACGCCTGAACTGATAGGACAGCTGGAGGGAGCCGGGAGCGCCGGCCACGTCGAAGGCGATCCCCGCAAAGAGTTGGGGGCTCACGGTGCTGAGGTCGTACTCGTCGGCGTACTTGTCCCCCGCCGTGATCGTCTGCGCGAGGAACATGCCGGCGCCCAGCTGAATCCGGCCCGTGTCGACGAATCTGAAGCTCGCGGACGCGGCGACTCCGCTGCGCAGACCGGGCTCGTACTCATACGGCGGCGGTGCGTCCTCCTCGGTGAGTCCGATGTTGCTGTCGTAGCTCGCAAACGCGCGCAGCGTGGCGTCCCAGCGGCGCTCGTCCGCGGCCTCCCCGGGCCGCGCGGATTGCGTGCCGCGAAAGCCGGCGCTGCTCGCGACCGCGTTCGACGGGACGCCCTGGGCGATCGCGGCGGTGGGAACGAGTGCGAGCAGGCCCGCCAGCGCTCGAGCGACCGATGCGTGCCGCCCCCAATAACTTCGCGTGACCATTCGCGAGACCTCCCAATGCTGTGCAACGGCACGCAACCTAAGCGCGTGTACGAGCGCGCGTTGTCATCGGAACTGAGGACCGGGCGCGGTCGCCTGTCATCAGTTCCGATGACGCGCCGAGCGGCGCGCGCTCGCGGGCTCGTGCCACACTGACCGCTCGCGCGCTGGCCGCGTAGTCGGTTCGGGTGCTCGGAGTCTCATTGCCGGATTCATCACAGAAGCACCGCGTGCTGCTCGTCGAGGACGAGCCCAGCGCGAGCGAGCGCGTCCGCCGCGCGCTGGGCGCCGAGCCGCGCCTCGAGCTGGTCGGCGCAGCGGCGAGCCTCGCCGAAGGCCGCAAGCTGCTGTTCGCGCTCGTTCCCGATTTGTTGGTGACGGACCTCGGGCTGCCCGACGGCAGCGGCGTCGAGCTGATCCGCGCAGTCGCGGCCGAGGGGCTCGCGACGCTCTGCCTCGTGAACACGGTGTTCGCAGACGATCACTCGGTGTTCGAGGCGCTCGAGGCCGGCGCGCTCGGTTACTTGTTGAAGGACGAATCGCCCGAGGAGCTCGTGCGCTGCACGCTCGAGCTGATCGCGGGCGGCTCGCCGATGAGTCCCGCGATCGCGCGGAAGGTGTTAGGCAGATTTCGCGGCGCGCGGGATTCGGCCGAACCCACGGCGGAGCCGAGCGCGCCGCTCGCGGATCGCCCGCATCTTTCGGTGCGCGAGCTCGAGGTGCTCCAGCTGATCGTCAAGGGCTTCAAGTACGACGAGATCGCTGGCTTGCTCGGCGTCTCCGCCACGACCATCGGCACGCACGTGCAACGCGTCTATCGCAAGCTCGCGGTGAACTCGCGAAGTGAGGCGGTCTACGAGGCCGCGCAGCTCGGGCTGATCGATCTCAAGAATTAGGTCGCGCTCGCGAGCCATACGCGAACGCAGGTGCCCGCTGCGCTGGATTCGATCCCGAGCTCGCCGCCGATGAACGTCGCGCGCTGGCGCATGTTCGTCATGCCGCGGCCACTCGCGTTGCCATTCACCCCACCGCCGTCGTCCCGCACTTCGACGAATGCGCCGGTCCGGCCAGCCTGCTCACGCGCGCCGCTCGCCACCTCGATCGTGTGCGCGCCCGCGTGCTTCACGGCGTTCGCGATCGCCTCCTGGAGGATTCGCAGCAGATGCAGCGCTTGCTCAGGAGAAAGCCGCGGCGACGTAGCGATCTCGCCGACACGCCACGCGAAGCGCGCGCCGGAGCCCAGTGCGAGCGGCTCGAGCCGCGCGCGCAGCGCACCGAGCACGTCGTTCAGCTCGCGCTCGCCGCCGTCGAGCGAGTTCACCGCGCCGCGCAGCTCGCCGAGCGCGAGCCGCACTGCGCGGCGCACGGATTCGTTGTCCTGCGGCTCGCGTTCCGCGACCGCCAGCGCGGCAACGAGATGTGCGCCGACGCCGTCGTGCAGGTCGCGCTGCACGCGCTCGCGCTCGCCGCGCGCGGCCTGCTCGCGTTCGAGCGCGAGCAGCCGCGACTGGCTCTCGTGCAACGACGCATTCAGCGCTCGCTCGCGCGCTAGGCCGTCGCTCAAGAACGTCACGATGTGGGCGAAGCTCGCGATCACCACCGGCCCGTGAGCGATCGGGAAGAGCGGGATCCCGAGCAGCGGCGCCTGATTCCAGAACATCGGCACGTCGTTGCAGACCATCAGCATGCTGAGGGCGAGTGCGGTGTTCAGCCCGCTGCCCTGGCCCAGCCAGCGCGCGATCACGGGCGAGTTGTGAAGCGAGACGAGATAGAGCCCCAACCCGAAGTCGAAGGCGCTCGTCGCGAGCGCCAACGAGTAGGTCGCGGCGGGCGGCGCGACCAGCAGCGCGAAGGCGAGCGCAGCGAAGATCGCGAACAGCGCGCGCTCGGTTCCGCGCCGCGCCATTCCACCGATCCGATGGGCACCGCAGGCAATGCAGAGAATCGAGGCGCCCATCCCCAGCGGCCAAACCCAGAGATCGACGATGCGCCACGGCAGTCCGGCCACGAATAGCGAGCCGATCCCTGCTGCGAACCATGCCCACTCCGCCTCGCGGTTTCGCTTGTACACGGAGAAGTAAAGGAGAGTGAGCACAACCGACACGAGCGCGAGAATGTCCGGCGCCGAGACCAGTGCATTACGCGCGCGGAAGGATCCCTGCAGCGTGTCCACGCTCCCGACGAAGACGGGAGTCAGATAGCCGGCGAACTCCGGACGCACGCGCAAGCGCAGGTGCAGCGTGTTTGCGCCCGCGCGCAGCGCGTGCCGCGGAAGCGGGATCCAGACAGGCTCACGGCGTCCCCACCAACCGGACGGACCGCGGCCGATGTCGGCAATGCGCTCACCGTTCAAGAACACGTCGGCACCGAAGGCCACCTGTGCCACGAGCAGCTGCGGAGGCGCATCGGGCACTCGCGACAGTGAGAACTCGGCACGGCACCAGCGATCGCGACCGTCGCCGCGCGGGTGCCAATCCCACGGAAGGTGCGTGCGCTGCCACTCGGGAGCGTCGGGCGGCGGCGGCGTGGCGCTTGTCGCGGGTGCGAGCCAGACATTCGCGATGCGGAACGCGTCTGGCGGAGGGCTCGTACCCGAGCGCGCGTACGCGACGAGCATCAGCGCCGCCGCGATTCCGCCCGCGATCAGCCAAGGCTTCCAACGCATCTCGCCAGCATATCTCGGCGCGCGGTCTCTCCCGCTAGCTTGCGCCGTTCCGCGAGGTGTCGGGTGAGCGAGAGCGACGAGAACTGCGAGGTCGAGATCACGGCACTCGCCGCGGGCGGCGAAGGCGTTGCGCGCGAGCCGAGCGGGCGCGTGCTGTTCGTGCGCGGCGCCGTGCCGGGGGATCTCGTGCGCGCGCGCGTGGTCGAGCCGCACAAGCGCTTCGCGCGCGCGGAGATCGCGGAGCTCGTGCGCGCGAGCGCGCTGCGCGTGGAGCCGCTGTGCCGTATTCACGCCGCGTGCGGCGGCTGCGGCTGGCAGCAGATCGCGTACCCCGCGCAGCTCGGGGCGAAGCGCGCGATTCTGCGCGATGCGCTCGCGCGCGTAGCGGGCGTGGAGCTGGAAACGCTCGCCGCTCCCGTCGAGATCACGCCGTCGCCCGAGCCGTACGGCACGCGCAGCCGGGCGCGCTTGTTATTGAGCGACGGCCAAGTGGGCTATCGACGCGGGCGCTCGCACGAGCTGGTCGCGACGGGCGAGTGCCCGATCCTCGCGCCCCCGCTCGCTCGTGCCCTCGCCCAGCTCGCGGCGCACCCGCCGCGCGGCGGCGGCGAGCTCGAGCTGGCGTGCGGCGACGATCGGGGCGCGAGCATCAGCGGCGCGCGCGTCGCCGGTTTCGAGGCGCGCGCGATCACGCTCGCGACGCGCGGCGGCGAGGTCGCGATCTCCCCCGGCGGATTCTTCCAAGCGCACGCAACGCTGCGCTCCGTGCTCGCGGCGGCGGTGCTCGCGCACGCGGGCCGGGGTGCGCGCGCGCTCGAGCTGCACGCGGGCGCGGGCTTCTTCTCGCTGGGGCTCGCGGAGCAATTCACAGAGCTG
>JANNKN010000174.1:0-1877 GCA_031396315.1 Deltaproteobacteria bacterium | reverse complement strand
CCAGGCGACGCCTTTGCCGCCGCGTTCCTGCCGCTCCTGCTCGTGCTGCGCGATCGCGGTGCCGATCGCACCCACCATCGCGCCGATGAAGCGGCCGCTGTTCGCGTGCGCCCAGTCGATGCTGGCGTGGCGCGGTGCGTTGGCGCGGTTCACCGCGGGCATCACGTAGCGCGCGATCAGCTCGTAGCTCTTGCGCGTGGCCTCCACGTTCGCGCAGTTGTGCGCGAGCAAGAGGAACGTGCCGAAGCCGCCGCTGTGTTCGCGCATCGCCTCGATCGCGGCGATCGCGTCGTCGGGCGTGCCGAGCGTGATCTTGCCGAACGTGGCGATGCCCTTGTTCACCCAAGTGTCGAGCGCGGTGGCGTGCGAGCGCGCGTACTCGGGCTCGGCGCCGCCGAGCTTGCTCGTGTAGCGAAGCAGGCGCAGCGTGCCGTGCGCCATGTCGGCCTCGGCCTGCGCGCGCGTCTCGGCGATGTGCATCGGCGCCACCAGCCGCCAGTTGTTCCGAGAAACCGATTTGCCGTGTTCGCGCGCCTTCTCCTCGCACACGTCCCAGTGTTTGGGCAGCTGCTCGAAGCCTTCCGTCGTGCTCGCGGCGACCGAGAGCAGCCCGAGCCCGTTCTGCCCAGCGGCGCGCGCGCCGCTCGGCGAGATCGCGCTCGCCACCGCGAGCTCGAGGTGCGGGTGCTGAAAGGGCGGAAGCTGGAGGCGGCCCTCATTCAGCTCGAACCAGTCGGTCTTGCGCGTCACCGTTTCGCCGCGGAACAGCGCGGCGATCACTTCAATCGCTTCGTTCATGCGGCGGCGCTGGGTCGAGACGTCCACCCCCAACATGAACGCGTCGCTCGGCAGCTGGCCAGGCCCCATCCCGAGCATCACGCGCCCGCGCGTCTGGTGATCGAGCTGCTGCATCCGGTCGGCCACCAGGAACGGGTGGTGGTAGGCGAGTGAGGTGACGCCGGTGCCGAGCCGAATCTGGCGCGTGATCGCAGCGGCATGCGCAATGAAGATTTCCGGCGACGCGATGATTTCGTACGCGCCCGAGTGGTGCTCCCCGATCCACGCCTCGTGATAACCGAGCGTGTCCATGTGCTGGACGAGTGCGAGATCGCGGTGGATCTGCTCGGTCGGGCTCTCGTCATCGGGGTGGAACGGCGCGATGAACGCGCCGAAGCGGAGCGGGGCAAGCATCGGGAGGTCTCCGGGTTGGTTTCGCGGCGAGCCTACGCCAGACGCTCGGTGCAAGGCAGTCGGAGCACCGGGCTAACCTCCGGTGGTGAACCGGCCGCCGCTGACCCCAGCGCTCTCCAGCGCGGAATTTCGCGCTTGGTACTGGCTGAAGACCGAGTTGATCGCGTTCTGCCGCGCTCAGGGACTGCGCGCGTCCGGATCGAAGCTCATGCTCGCCGAGCGAATCGCTGCGCGACTCGCCGGCAGCGAGCGGGTCCAAGCGCCGTCTGCACGCCGCCCGTCCCGCGAGATGCCGGAGCGCTTCGAACTCCGCTCCGAGATCGCCGAGGGCTGGCGATGCTCCCAAGCGCTTCGTGGGTTCTTCCAGCAACACTGCGGCGCCGGCTTTCGATTCAACGGCGCGCTGCGCGAGTTCATTCACACCGGCGCGGGCCGCACCCTCGCCGATGCCCTCGCGCATTACGAGCGGAGCCGCGGCGCGGGGCCGGGCAAGATCGACGAGCAATTCGAGTACAACCGCCACACCCGAGAGTTCTTTGCCGAGAACCCCGGCGCAACGAGACAGCAGGCGATCGACGCGTGGTGGGAGAAGCGCGGCGCTCGAAAGCGCCGTTAGCGGAACAGATCCAGCTTCGCGTCGCGGATCAGCTGGCGCGCGCTGCCATCGCCGCGCAGCTCGACGCCGG
>JANNKN010000161.1:0-14230 GCA_031396315.1 Deltaproteobacteria bacterium | reverse complement strand
CTCGACCACGACGTCGGCCTGCGCGAAGCCCTTCTCGATGTCGCCCTTCCCGAACGTGATGCGCGAGGCGACGTTGGTCTTGCCCGAATCCTTCACGCCCTTGGTGCGCAGGTCTTCGTGCAGGATCGATGCGCCGGGTGCGATCGCGTCGTCGATCGAGAGCACGGGCTTGCGCACCTCGTACTCGACCTCGATCAGCGCCAACGCCTGCTCCGCGATTTCCTGAGAAGTCGCCGCCACCGCCGCGATCGCGTGCCCGTGGTAGAGCACCTTCCCGCGCGCGAGACAGTTGTGCGAGAGATCGCGGAAATTGCCGCCCCCCTCGCCGCCTTCCGCGCCCGCTTCCGCCGACGCGAGCTCGGGCAGGTCCGCGGAGGTGACGATCGCCTTCACGCCGTCGAGCTTCAGCGCCTTCGAGAAATCGACGCGCAGAATGTTGGCGTGCGCGTGCGGGCTGCGCAGAAGCTTGCCCCACAGCATGTCGGGGAACGAAAGATCCGCGCCAAAGCTGGCCTTGCCGGTGACCTTGTCGATGCCGTCGTGACGGATCGGCCGCGTGCCGACCCACTTGTACTTCCTGTCCGCCCCGTTCGCGCCGTTGGTCGCCATGGCTTCACGCCTCCTCGAAGGAAGCACACGTTACAAGAGATCGTGGCTCGTTCGCTGCGCTAGTTCGCGTAGGATTCGACGAGGCCCGTCGAGGAATGCCGATGCTCCGCCTTCTGCAGTGGCTCGTGCGACAGGACTGGCTGCTGCGGCTGCTGGCGCCCGTGATCGGGCTGTTCAATCCGTTCCTCGGCGCCAACCGCCGCGACCCTTACCCGGCATACGCTCGCGTGCGCGAAACCCCCGGCATCTATCGCGCGCCGTTCGGGATGTTCATTGCAAGCCGCTACCACGACGTCGTCGCGCTGCTGCGGGATCCGCGCTTCTCGGCCGACCGCAACCATGCCCCGCCGTTTCGCTTGATCCGCTGGCTGAACCGCGACGCGCCGGACTTCCTGAACCTGATCGACCGCAACCTGCTGAACCTCGACGGTGCCGACCACGCGAGCATCCGTGGGCTCGTGAACAAGGCATTCACGCCTCGCCGCGTCGCAGCGCTGCGTCCGCGCATCGAGGCGATCGTCGAGGCGCAGCTCGATGACGTCGCAAAGCGCGGCGACTTCGAACTGATTCGCGACCTCGCCTACCCGCTCCCGGTGATCGTGATCGCCGAGCTGTTGGGGGTTCCCGCGCAGGATCGAGACAAGTTCCGCGGCTGGTCGAACGGCGTCGCTCAGATCATCGACCCGCTGAGCGCCGAGCGGGGTATGGCGCGTGCGCGGGAGGCGGCGACCGCGCTCGCGGATTACTTCCGCGGCATGTTGGCGCTGCGGCGCGCGGAGCCGCGCGACGACTTACTCTCTGCCATGATCGCCGCCGAGCAGAACGGCCGCGTGCTCGGCGAGGGCGATCTACTCGCGCTCTGCACGCTGCTGCTCGCGGCAGGCCACGAGACGACCACCAACCTGATCGCGAACGCCGTCCTCGCGCTGCTGCGCTTCCCGGATCAGGCCGAACGCCTGCGCGCCGAGCCGGCGCTCATGCCGAGCGCGGTCGAAGAGTTCCTGCGCTTCGACTCGCCCGTGCAGTTCACGGATCGCGTCGCGCGCGAAGACGTCGAGCTCGGCGGGCAGCGCATTCCACGGGGTCGCATGGTCGGGCTGCTGCTCGCCGCCGCGAACCACGACCCCGCGCAGTTCGCCGCGCCGCATCGGCTCGATGTGGGCCGCGCGGACAACCGCCATGTCGCTTTCAGCGGCGGAGCACATTTCTGCCTCGGCGCACCGCTCGCGCGCCTCGAAGCGGAGATCACGCTCGGCGCGCTGCTGCGCCGCTTCCCGCAGCTGCGCGGCGACGCGAGCGCCGTCACCTACCGCCCCTCCGTGTTGCTGCGCGGCCCGGTCGCGTTGCCGCTGCAGATCTGAAGGAGCGGGCGCCGCTTTCGCCTCCCGTCGAACGGGGCGTTCGGCCATCGCCGGCTTCGCGCGCGAGGCACTCCGCAGCAAGGCGCACCCGCCGTGAGCTGCGCTGTGCGCATGCGGCCGGCACGCGAGTTGCTCCGACGCGAGGGCGGAGGCCCTGCGATGAGCCGCCATGCGTACTCCCGCCTCTCCGCCCAAGACAACGACTTCCTGCGCTGGGAGCGTCGCAGCCTCCCGATGCACGGCGTCGCCGTACAGATCTTTTCGAACGGCCCGCTGGCCCGCGCGGGCGGAGTCAACTTCGAGGCCGTGCGCGAGGCCGTCGCAGCCGCGCTCCCGCGCATGCCGCGGTATCGCCAAAAGGTCGTGGGGATTCCCGGTACGACACGCGCGGTATGGGTGGACGACGAGCATTTTCAGCTCGAGCACCACCTGCGCCACGTCGCGGTTGCGCATCCGGGCGCCGAGGCGCAGCTACGCCGTTTGGTGTCGCACATTGCCGAGTCGCCGCTCGATCGCGGCCGCCCGCTCTGGGAGAGCTGGGTGATCGAAGGCCTCGAAGGCGGACGCTTCGCGTTCGTGACGAAAGCCCATCACTGCATGTTCGACGGCACCGGCGGCATGCAAGCCCTCGAGCAACTGCTCTCGCGCGATCCGAACGCACCGCTCAGCGAGGCGCCACGCTGGGTGCCGAAGACGCCGCCGAGCGGACTCGAACTGCGACGCGACGAGCTCGTGCATTGGGCAGAGCTGCCCTGGCGGCTCGCGCGCGAAGCGACGGGAGCGGCACGCGAGCGCGGCTCCTCGACGCTGCGGGAGCAGTTGAGCGCACTCGCGGAGCTCGCGCGTTTCAAGCTCGAGCCCGCGTCCGACACGCCGCTGAACGGCCCGATCGGCCCCCACCGCGTCGTCGACTGGGCAGTCTTTTCGCTCGGCGACGCGCGCGCCGCCGCACACGCTCGCGGCGCCTCGCTCAACGATTTCGTGCTCGCGATCGTGACGGGTGCGCTGCGTGCGTTCTTCGATGAGCGCGGCGTCGATCCGGATCGGCTCGACTTCCGCGCCAGCTGCCCGGTGAACGTGCGCGCGCCCAAGGACCGCGGGCGCGCGGGCAATCACGTCTCGTCGTGGGTCGTCGCGCTGCCGCTCGCCGAGCGCGAGCCGCTCGAGCGTTTGCGCAAGCTGCACACCGCGACGCGGGCGCTGAAGGAGCACCGCGTCGCCGCCGGCGTGCAGGCGTTGGTTGCGCTGCACGAGTGGCTGCCGATCGACCTTCAGGCGCTCTCGCGCGGTGCGCAGAATCTCGTCGTCTCGAACGTGCCGGGCCCGGAGCACGCGCTCTACCTACGCGGCGCGCGGCTCGAATCGATGATCGCGCTCGCACCCTTGATCGCGAACGTCGGGCTCACGATCGTCGCGACCAGCTATGACGGGAAGCTGTGCGTCGGGCTGAATGCCGACGAGGATCGCGTGCCGGACGTGCACGAAGTGGTGCGCGCGTTGCGCGCCGCGTTTGCGGAGACGCTCGCCGCATGCATGCCGAAGCGCGCGCCAGCGCCGCCGAGCGAGACGGTTGCGGCGCTGCGCGCGCTCGTGCCCGTCGCGACGAGTGCGTAGGTGCTGTTAATGTGCACCGGTGACGAAACGGGCGAAGAACGCGCGGCCGCGGCGCGCATTGGTGCTGTCGGGCGGCGGCGCGCGCGGGGCGTACGAGGCGGGCGTGCTTCGTTACCTGTTCGCGGGGCTTCCCAAGAAGCTCGGACATGCGCCGCGCATCGATCTCGTGAGCGGCACCTCGGTCGGCGCGATCCACGCATGCTTCGTGGCGGCGACCGCGCATCAGGGCGAAGAACGCGGCGCGCGGCTCGCCGAGGCATGGCAGGGTCTCGCACTCTCCGAGCTGTTCGGCTCCGCGCTCGGCGAGCTATTGCGGCTGCCGCGCCGCATGCTCGGCAGCCTGCGCGCACCGAGCGCGCTGCGCGGGGGCGCTCCGCCGGATCGCCTCTACGGCTTGCTGAACCCGGAACATCTCGAGCGCCTCGTCCGCGACGTGATTCCCTGGCCGCGCATCCGCCGCAATCTCGCGGAGGGGCACCTCGAGGCCGTGTGCGTCGCCGCGACCGAGATCGCGACGGGCCGCGCCACCGTGTTTCTCGACGCACGCGAGCGTGACGCCGGCGCCTGGAAGCACGACCCGAGCATGGTCGCACGCCCCGTCAAGCTCGGGCCCGCGCATGCGCTCGCGTCGGCGGCGATTCCGATCCTGTTCCCGGCCGTGCGCATCGGCGAGACTTATTATGCCGACGGCGGCTTGCGCGTGAATACGCCGCTCGCGCCGGTGCTGCGGCTCGGCGCCGACAAAGTGCTCGTGATCGCGCTGCGCAAGGGGGCGACGGGCGGCGTCGAGGGCGACGTCGCTGCGCGCCGCGTCGAGAATTACGGCAACCCGCTGTTCCTGTTCGGCAAGGTGCTGAACGCGCTGCTGCTCGATCACATCGACAACGACATCGCGCACATGCGCATGCTGAACGACGTGGTGCGCCGCGTGCGCGACATCGGCGGCGAAGACGTACTCGCGCGCGTGAATGATGGCGTGCTCGCGGAACGCGGCCACGCGATGCGCGTGATCGACGACCTGGTCGTGCGGCCGTCGCAGGATCTCGGCGTGCTCGCCGGTGACACGATTCGCGGAGCGGGCGGCGCGCCGCGCCCGCCTGCGGCGGTGCGGCTGATGCTGCGCGCGTTCGACCTCGGCGATGCGCCGTTCGAGTCGGATCTGCTCTCGTACTTGCTGTTCGACAGCAGCTACACGCAGCGCCTGATCGCGCTCGGCTACGAAGACGCGGAACGCCAGGGAGATGCGCTCGCGGAGTTCTTCGCCGACTAGCGGCGCCCGTCGCGCGAGCTGTCAGAGGGACTCGACGCCGCTCTCGCCGCGGCCGTGCAGCGTCAGGAACGCGTCGACGAGCGCGGGATCGAACTGCGTGCCGCGACAGCGTTGCAGCTCCTTCACGATCTCGTCGGGGCTCTTCGCGGCGCGACTGCCTTCGCCGCGCTGCATCGCGTCCACCGCGTCGGCGATTGCGACGATGCGCGCCTCGAGCGGAATTCCCTCGCCGCTGCGCCCTTCCGGGTAGCCGTGACCGTCCCAGTGTTCGTGGTGATGCAGCACGATCGGCGCGATCGGCTCCCAGAGGCGAATGCGCGAGAGCATGCGCGCGCCGAATACCGGGTGCGCGCGCACCAGTTTCAAATCGAGGTGCCGCGACGGATCGATCTTCATCATGCCGAGGTCGTGAAGCATCGAGGCGAAGTGCAGCCGCTCTTTGCGCTGTGCATCGAGCCCGATCTCGTGCGCGAGGCGATTCGCGAAGCGCGCGACGTTCGTGCCGTGGCCGCGACGCCCGACCACGTGGCCATCGAGACCGGTGACGAGCAGTTCGGTCACGTGCGCGAAGAAGTTCCGCTGCGCGTCCTCGAGATCGCTGCGCTGAAGCGCAGTGCCCGTCATGCCGGCGATGGTTGCGAGCGCGTCGACGGCCTCGGCAGCGAGCGACTCCGCTGCCGCCTCGACGACGATTGCGCCGCGCAGGCTGTGTGAGGCGCGGAACGGCATGGCGATCTGCGCTTGGGCAGCGCTGCCGCGAAGCACTGCGGCGCCATTCGCCTCGGCCTCGGCGGCGAGCTCGAGCAGTGCATCGGAGGCGCCGTCGAACCAGCCCCGCGAATCGGCGTCGGCGTGGCGCAGCTCGAGTGCCTTCTCGGGATCGTGCGAGAGCAGGATCGCGGCATGCGGCGTTGCGGCCAGCTCGCGCACACGCGTGCTCGCGCTCGCGAAGATCGCGTCGGGCTCGCGCGCGGCAGCGAGCTCGCGCGATGCGGCGAGCAACGCTGCGAGGCGACGGTTGTCGGAGCGCATGCGCGTGAGCGTGGTATCCGAGATGCGGCGGAGCGCGAAGTAGACCGCGAGTGACAGCACGGCGAGGGATGAGACGCCAGCGACCCAGCCGAGGAACTCGCTCGAATCCGGCGCGTAGCGCGGCAGCACGAACTCACGAACCACCCAGAAGAGCGCGCCAATCGGGAGCACGCCGCCCAGGAAATAACTCGCGAGCACGGCGCGATCGAAGCGCTGCGAGAACAACGAATGACGCGAGCCACCGCCCATGAGGCCTCCAACCGGCGCTCTTCGGCGATCCGCGCGCGCGTCTTTATGCGGCAACTCACGCGCAGCCGACGGGAACCCACCTGCACCCCCGAGGGAGGGAGATTCGTCCTAGAGATACGACGCAGAGGACCTGGCAGATGGGCGGCGGGGAGCGGCGGCGCGGCCTAAGCGGACGCCCTGCGCAGGAAGCCGCCCAGCAGCCCTGGTTTTTTGGCGAAGCCGATCACGGCCGCGGCGACCAGCATCGGCTGCAAGTCGAACGGCAAGCCGTACACGCCGCCGTGCACGCGCTGCGTAAAGAGCGCCTGAGGCGCACCCGCGCGGCTTTCGGTCGGCGCGCCCGCGGCCTTGGGATTCAGCAGATCGTGCAGCATGAGCAGGGCGCCGAGTGGGCGCGTCGTCTCGGAGGCGAACGTCTCGACGCCGAACAAGCCGCACCCGAGGTAGGCGGCCGCGAACATCGGGTGCTCGAGTGAACGCGTCCGGGTGATTGGCGCGACGTTCGCCGAGAGTGCCGCCGCGCCCCCTTCGCCGGCGATGCCGTACGCCGCCCAGCGCTCCATCGCAAGCAGCTTCTCGAGATACTGCGCAGCCTGATAACTCGCGCCTTGGATCGCGACGACCGAGCGCTGCAAGCGCGCGCCTTCGAGGCCGGTCTGCCCAGGCTTCCCGAACGCACCGACCGCGCCGAGCATGCGCTGCCAGCCCGGCATCGCGAGGCTGCGGCGCGCAGCCATCGTGAGCTCCGGTTTCGAGAGCGCCGCGGGGTGCGTTGGCGAGACGTAGAGCGCTGCTGAGCGCACGCGCTCCGGACCGACCGCGTCCACGATCGCGTTCATCGCGCCGCCGAGCCGCCATTCGCGTCCGCCGCCGCCCGCGTATGCGAAGAGCCCGCAATCGACGGGCCCCGCCGACGCGAATTCTGCGATCGCCGCCGCGGTCTCGCGCGGTTGGGTGAGCAGATCGCCGATGCCCGCGCCGCGCGTGATGCGGCCCGAGAGCGCGTCGTCGACGAGCCACTTCTCTGGCGGCGGCGCTACGTCGAGCCAGAGCACGTCCGCGCCCGCAGCGAGCAGGAGTCGCGTCGGCGCGATCTCCGCGGCGGCGCCCATCACGGCGAAGCGGCGGCCCCCGAGATCGAGGCGCCCCTGCGCATCGAGCGCGTTCGCGGCCAGCCAAGCGAGCGCATCGGCGGCGGGCTGCGTCGCGAGCTCGCGCGCAACGAGCAGGTCGCCAAGCGCGCCGAGATCGCGCGCCGCGTAGCTGCGGCCCTCGAACGGGACCGCTGGCTGCCAGCGCCCGCGGCCGCGCAGCGGCGTGGCCTCGAGCGGTAGCGCTGGCGGCAGCTCCCAGAGCGAATCCGCGAGCGGGCGCTCGACGCCGCCCGACCGTAACAAGATCCAGCGGTGGCTCTTCTCGACCAGGAAGCGCGCGATCTCGGAGCGCTCCGGCGACGCGAGCCGAAGCGACTCGAACGCCAGGATCGCCTCGGGATACGAGTGCTTGAACACCTGCGCGTCGCGCGGAAACACGAGCGGACGGAAGGTGTCGTTGAAGCGCAGCCGCGCGCTGATGAGCAGCCCGTGCAAGAGCGCGGAGGCCGTGAGGCCAGGGAAGATCACGCCGTCAGGCTTGGGCTCGTCGGCTCCGGACAATTCGGGCTCCTGCGGAAGGGCGCAGAATAACCCGGCACGCGCAGCCGCGGGCGAGTGATCTCGAGGCAGCGCGCTGGCTGCCTCGCCGCGGATCAGCCTTCGCTGCGAAGGCGGCGCCACACCATGTCGGTCGTCGCGCCCGGATCGACGAGCTCCGCGGGGCTGCGCTGATCGACGTGCCCGAGCAGACCCCGATAGGTCGAGTAGCCGACGAGCGCCTGCAGCCGCGGCGGCATCTTGGCAACGCGTTCGCGCGGCAGCGCGAGCAGCTGGCACTCCTCTTGGCGCAAGAACCCGGCGCAGTAGTTCACGACGATCGCGAGCCGCCGCTCCGCGCTGCGGTTCGCGCCGCCGCCGTGCCACAGGCTGCCGTGATAAACGAGCGCGCTGCCGGCAGGCATTAGGGCTTGCAGCGACTCCGCCGGCTCGCCTGGCATCGGCCGCCGCTCTCGCTCGTGCGAACCCGGCACGACGTGCGTCGCGCCATTTTCCGCCGTGAACTCCGTGAGCGCGACGATCGCCGTGCACGTGTAGGGCGGGTGTGGGCGCGCGAGCGGCAGCGTGCCGTCGTCCGCGTGCAGAGGCTGCGGAGTCTCGCCGGGATTCATCTCGATCGCGGTGAGGGAGGAGAGCAAGCACTCGCGATCGAGTACGCGCTCGACGATCGGCAGCAGCGCGGCGTGCACCGGCAGACGCTCGAAGACCGCGTCGCGCGCGAGCAGGTTGAACACGCGCCGCGTGCGAAGGCCGAGGAATTCGTTCGCGCCGAACGGGATCGCGTGCTCGCGCATGACGCGGTCGATCGCGGTGGTGAAGTCCGCGATCTCGCTCGCGGAGAGTGCGTTCTCGATGGTCGCGAAGCCGCGCGCGCAGATCGTTTCGGCGATGGAGGCGGCGCTCACGCTGGCCTCACCCTCAGCACGCGAGCGGCCTTGCAGTCCAAGGATGCGTCGACTCCGTAGATCGAAGGCATCTCGACTCGGAGCTCCAGCCCCTCAACGGGATCGACGCGCTCGACCCACAGGCCACTCAGAACGTTCTGGCCGTTGAAGCCGTCAAGCCGGCAGTTCGCAACCCCTTCGAACCGAAACGTGACGACCGATCGGTTGCGGAGGACGAAGTATCCCTTCGCATCGACCTCGGACGTCATGTCGAACACGTAGATCTCTGCCTCGAGACTCGGCCCGTCTTCCCCGCTGCGATCAAGTGCGAAGCGGACGACCTCCGAATCGTGAAAGCTCGGCCACCCACCGAAGATGGACGTGAGAACGTCCGCCCCGACGACACCAGCAGGACTGTTGGGCGAGACGCTCATCCCCGCTTCCTCGCCGCCGCATACACCGGCGCGAACTTGGCGAGCGTCTCTTTCGGCAGCCGCTCGACGCGCCCCAACAAGCGCGCGCCGAGCACGATCTCGGCGGTGCGCTCGACCAGCGCCGTCACGTGATGCGCCTGCGCGAGATCGCGGCCTGCAGCGAGCAGCCCGTGGTTCGCCATCAGCACGGCGCTGCGCTCCGCAAGCTGCTTTGCGCACTCCTCGCCCAGCGCGTCCGAGCCGGTGAGCGCGTAGCGCGCGACGGGAACGTCGCCGCCCACGTACAGCTGGAACTCTTCGATCACGCACGGGATCGGCTCGCGCGCGACGGCGAACATCGAGGCGAACTTCGCGTGCGAGTGGATCACCGCGCCGAGCTCGGGGTAGGCGCGTAGCACGGCGAGGTGCAGCGCCTTCTCGGTGGTCGGCTTGCGCGCGCCCGCGAGCACGTTGCCGGCGAGATCGCAGAGCACGAGGTCGTCGGGCGTCAGCGTGTCATACGCGAGCGACGCCGGCGTCAGCAGCGCGTGCCCTTCCGCCGTGCGCACCGAGAGATTCCCCGCGGTGCCGAGGGCCAGGCCCTCGCGCACGAGATCTCTCGCGGTCTCGATCAGATCGACGCGCAGCTGCAATTCGCTCGGCATCCCTAACTCCTCGCAAGCCCGGCTTCGCGCAGCCGCTCTTCGAGCAGCGGCATGCGGTCGTTGCCCCAAAACGGTTCGTCGCGGAACACGAACAGCGGCACGCCAAAGACGTGATCCGCATGCGCTTCCTCGATGCACGCATCGAGCTGGTTCGGGCCGTCGCCCGCGAGGAAAGCGCGGTAGCCGTCCGCCGACGCGCCACACTCGGCGAGCAGCGCCGCGATTTCGTCCGGGGCGTCGAGCTCGAGAGCATGATCGAAGAAGCGCGCGTAGGCCTTCAGCGTGTACTCGCGAAACACGCCGATGCGCAGCGCGTACAGCCCGCCGATCAGCGCGGGCGCCGTGTCGTACACCTTCTTGGGCCCTCGAATCGGAAAGCCGCCGCGCCGATTCGCCCAGCGCCTGGCATCGAGATACGAGTAGCGCGCCTTCCACTCCGAATACTGGCTGCGCTCGCCCTTGCCTTTGATGCGCAGCGTGAACGGGAGCCAGCGCACGTCCACCTGATAATGCTCGGGCAACGCGAACGCGGGCTCGGCCGCGAGATACGCATACGGACTCTTGTAATCGAAATAGAGCTTCACGATCTCAGCGCTCATCGGCTCCTCGCGCGGGATCGCGCGCCGCGTCGAGAGCGTGGCGGACGGCGGCGCGCAGCTGCTTCATCGGGAACGGCTTCCACAGTACCGTCGCGCGTGGGTCGGCCGCGACGTCGAACTCCTCCGTGACGTAGCCCGATACGTACAACACCGGAAGATTCGGACGCTCGCGGCGCAGCATCGCGGCGAGCTCGGGGCCGCGCATGCCCGGCATCACGACATCGGTCACGAGCAGGTCGAGCGGTTGGCGCGCCGTGACGAGTGCGATCGCGTGGGCGGCGCTCGGCGCCTCCAGCACGCGGTAGCCCTCGTCGGTGAGCGCGCGAGCGAGCAGCTTCCGCACATCTGCAGAGTCATCGACGACCATCACCGTGGCCTCTGCGTGCGAACTGCCATCGTCCGAGTCGGCTTCGCGCTCGGTCACGAGCGGACCGGCATGACGAGGCAACTCGATCACGAAGGTCGTCCCGCGCCCGAGCTCGGAGTGGAAGCTCACGCGGCCGCCCGCCTCGTCGACGATGCGGCGCACCATCGAAAGCCCGAGCCCCGTTCCGCGACCCGGCGGTTTCGTCGTGAAGAACGCCTCGAACACGTGCGCACGCGATTCGTCGTCGATGCCGGTTCCGGTATCGACGACGCTCAGGCACCACGCATCGTTCGGGGGCGCGCAGGCCGCGACCTCGATCGCCAGCTGGCCGCCGCTCGGCATCGCGTCGCGCGCGTTCACCGCGAGATTCAGCAGGGCTTGTTCGATTTGCGCTTCGTCGGCGAACACGATCGCGGGCGCCGCACTCGGCGAGACGATGAGCTCGATGTCCGCGCCGAGCACACGCCGCAGCGTCCGCTCGAGCCGCCGCACCCCCACGTTCAGATCGAACGCCGTGCGCGCGGCGCTCCGGCGTCGGCTGAACATTTGCAGCTGGCGCGTCAGCGCCGCCGCGCTCTGCGCCGCATCCATCATGTCCTTCTGCGCCTCACCGCGCAGCTCCTCGGACGGATCCGACATCACCTCGATGCCGCTGAGGATCACGGTCAGCTGGTTGTTGAGGTCGTGCGCGACTCCCGCCGCGAGCCGCCCGACGACCTCCATCTTTTGCGCCTGCACCAACTCCGCGCCGAGGCGCGCGCGTTCGAGCTCGGCGCTGCGCCTGACCGTGACGTCGCGCGTCACGCCGAGGATGTCGCGAAGGCGGCCGCCCTCGTCGCGCAGAAACGTGACCTCGACCTCGCACCATACGGTGCTGCCGTCCTTGCGCAGGTGCTCCGCCTCGTAGCGTACGTGATTCGCGCCCTCGGCCAGAGCGCGCTCGAGCGATTCGCCGACGAGCTGCCCGGAATCGGGCACGAGGTGCTGTAGCCGCGCACCGCGCTCGATCATCTCCGCTGGAGTCCAGCCGAGGATCCGCGTCACGGCGGGGCTCACGTAGCGCAGCTCGCCGCCCTCCATCAGCCAGATCAAGTCGCGCGAGTTGTCGGCGACGAGCCGATAGCGGCGCTCGGCCTCCTGCACCTCACTGAGTGCACGCCGCAAACGGCCCACCGCCTCGCCGAGCAGCGCCGGGAACGCCGCCGCCGTCATCACTAGGACCGCCCACAACGTCCAGCGCGACGGCATCTCGGACGCGGGAAGCATCCCTCGTTCGGCGAGCGCGCTGATGAGACCCGTCGCGAGCGCGGTCACGACCGTCGCGAATACCGCCGCGCGCACGCCCAATAAGAGGCCCGCCGCAACGATGGAAATCAGGAAGACCCCGGAGGTCGTGGCCAAGTACCCGCCGCGGTAGATCAAGCCGACGAGCGCCGCCGTCCAGATCCACACCACGAGCGCGATTCCAATGTGGAAGGGCCAGCGCTTCGACAACCTCGCGAGCCCAAAAAAACCGAGGGCTGCGATCACACTGATCACCGACGAGACCGGGTGGCGCTCGAGCGCGACACCGAGCAGCGCCCACACCGTCGCGGCGACGCCGAATGCGATGCAGAGGCGCTTGGCAATCAGCGAGAGACGTACGGGGTCAGTCTCTTCGAGGAGCTTGGGGACGAGCCGTTGCAGCGCCGTCACAGGCCACCTCACTCACAGAGGGCCATGCTACTCCTCGACGAAGGCGCTCTGGGCATCTCCTCGCACGACATTCTTCAGCACCTTGCCGGACGCATTCCGGGGTAGGGGCGCCAGCCGGATCTCCCAAGCCGTCGGCACCTTGTAGGCGGCCAGCGTCTCCGCGCACCAGCGCGCCAGCTCATTAGGCGCCACGCTCGCCCCCGGCTCGGGCACCACCACCGCCTTCACCTCTTGCCCCCACTCTTCGTGATCGACGCCGAACACTGTCGCCTCGCGCACCCCCGGGTGCTGCTCGAGGCGATACTCGATCTCGACCGGATACACGTTCTCGGCGTTGCGCAGAATCATGTCGCGAGCGCGTGAGTTGATGTAGAGCAGCCCGTTCTCGAAACGGCCGATGTCGCCGGTGGCGAGCCAGCGGCCGGGCTTCAGCGCGCTCGCCGTCGCCTCGGGCTTGCCCCAATAACCGAGCATCAGGTACGCGCTGCGGATGTGGATCTCGCCCTCTGCGCCTTCCGGCAGTGCGTTGCCCTGCTCGTCGCGGATCTCGAGATCGTGCGTCGGAATCACGCGTCCCGTCGAGGTCGGGTGTTCACGGTACTCCGCACCGCGGATCGTGGTCGGGGCGCTGACGCTCTCACTGCTGCCGTAGCCGATGCCCTGCGCGGAGCCCGCTCGCGGGAACGCCTGCCGCAGCATCTCCTGCACCGCAGGGCTCACCGGCGCACCGCCGAAACCAACGTTCTCGACGCACGAGAGATCATGCTTCGCGAGCTCGGGATGCTTGGCGATGCGGGGCCCCATCGAGCCCAACGCGGAGAATGCGCTGACGCGCTCCTTCGCCATCAGGCGAATCACCTCGGCCTCGTCGAATCGGCCGGAGCGGATCACGAGCTTCCCGCCGAGCGCGAGCTGCAACACGATCGTCGCGTAGAGCCCAGAGAGATGGAACATCGGTGAGGTCGCGAGTGTCACGCCCTGCGGCTTTGGCGCCGCCTGCGCGGGCGCAGCTTGCCCCGCAGCGGCGAGTTCCGTGAGCGCGATCTCCGCGCCCGCGTACGTCGTCGTGTGCACGAAGCCGACGATTCCGCGGTGCGACGCGAGTGCGCCCTTGGGCCGCCCGGTGGTGCCGCTCGTGTACAGGATCACCGCCGGATCGTCCTCGGCGATCGGCACGTCGGGCAGCTCCGCGCGTCTCCCCAACAACTCGTCGAACTGCGATTCGATCTCGAGAGTTGGGATTGCGAGGCCGAGGCTCTTCGCGCGCTCGAGACGCGACCGGTCGCCGATCAGCAGGCGTGGCGCGCTGTCGGCCACGCCGTACGCAATCTCGTCCCGCGTCCACCAGCCGTTCAGGGCAGAGACGACGCCGCCGAGGCTCACCGTCGCCCAGAACGCGACCGGCCACTCCGCGCAGTTCGCAGCGAGAATCGCGACGCGGTCGCCCTTGCCGACGCCGTAGCGCTCGCGCAGCACGGCCGCCGCGGAGGCAACCTGCGCGAGGTGCTGCGCGAACGTGACGCGCTTGTCGCCATGAACGAGATATTCCCGCTCGCCGTGTGCGGCCGAGGTTCGCAACAAGTCGCGCAGCGAGCGCGCGCGGTTCTTGAACACTGGCATGCGCTCGCCGCGCACGTCTTCGTGGGCGATCTCGAATGGCCCGCCGGGCCCGGTCAGCTTTGCGCGAACACCGAGCCGAATCTGCGAAGGCATGCTGTTCGATCTCCACTCGGTTTCGCCTCGCTGCGCGCGGCGGAGCGCCGCTTCTCAGACGCCTCGCTCATCGAAGCCACTGTTCGATCTCCGCTCGGCTTCGCCTC
>JANNKN010000140.1:0-7459 GCA_031396315.1 Deltaproteobacteria bacterium | reverse complement strand
GGCCCCATGTAAAAACACAGGATAGCAGTAAACAAAAAAAATGGATTGCCAAAGAACTCAATACTACTGATCCAAAAATTAAATGGAAAATTGTGGTGGGCCATCATCCTATGTTTACAGGTGGAAGCAGAACAGATGGCTATGATACAAAGGCTATTCGCCGTTCGTTAAAACCCATCTTCGACAAATACGGCGTGGATATTTATTTAGCAGGACACGAACACAGTTTGCAGCATTTGGTGGCCGATACAAAAACTCAGCATTTTATTTCCGGTGCAGCTTCGGAAAAAACACGCGACCGCTCGCTGCGCTAGCGGACGCCAGTGCACGAACCGCATCTGGGGACCTTCGGGGGGAAGTCCGCGCGACTGCCGTCGGAGGCGAGATCGGCGCCCTCGAGCAGACGTTCCGAGACATGACGGCGAAGCTGCGCAGCGCGGTAACGGACATCGTGGCGGGCTCGGGTGCGATCACGCAGGCAACGGAGGGGCTGCAAGGGGCGAGCCAGCGCACCGCCGCGCACTCCGAGCGTCAGCAGGGCTCGGTGCGTTCGATGAGCGCCGCGCTGACGGGGGTGAGCAGCGGGGTCGAAGAGACCCGAGCGCAGATCGAGGCCCTAACAGAACTCGCGGAGCGGGTATCGAGCTGCGGGCTCGAGATGCAGGCGGTCACCGGCTCGGTGAGCGAGTCCGTCGAGCACCTGTTCTCCGCAATCGACGAGAACGCCGATGCGGCGCGTGGGACTGCCAAGGCAACGGCGCAGATCTCCGAAATCGCCGCGGCCCTCGACCGGTCCGCCGCAAGCTCGGGCGCCTCCGTCGAGCGCTTGGCTGGCGCGATCGACGCGCTGCGCGTGCGCGCGGCGCGCGGGAGTGAGCGCGCCAACGCAGCCGCTGCCGCGAGTCGCGACGGGGCAGACTCGGCGCGGCTCACGATGGATGCCGTCAACGGAGTTCACAGCGCACACAACTCGCTGATTGCGGTCGTGATGGAGCTCTCCGGGAAGTCGACAGCCATCGAAGGCGTGCTGCAAATCGTGGACGACGTGATCGACGCGACGCGCCTGCTGGCGCTGAACGCCGCCATCACCGCGGCCCAAGCAGGGGAGCAAGGAGCCGGCTTCGCCGTGGTGGCGGGACGGATTCGCGAGCTGGCAGGACGCACCTCCGCCTCGACCGCCGCGATCGCGGGCCACCTCGCTGACCTTCGCACAGCAATCGCCGCGGCTGTGGCAGGGAACGCGGCGATCGGCGTGCGCCTCAGCGAGGGCGCGCGGCAGGCGAAGCACACGGACTCGGCATTCGCGCATCTGCTCGAAGCAGCCGGTGAGTTCGCTGCCGAGAGTGGAGAGATCAACGCGCTGGCAGAAGGCCAGGCGACGGCCCTCGATCAGGTGCGGCCGACCCTCGAGCGGGTGCGCGAGCAAGTCGCCGAAATCGAGGAAGCCATCTCGTTGCACGGGCGCGCGGCTGAGGCGATCGCAAAGAGCATGGATAACGCCCGCGCGCTGGGCTCCGAAGTTCAAGGGGCGATGGGACAGCAGGGCCAAGCGGCGCGGCAGGTCGCGGTCGCGGTCGAAGACCTGCGAGATCGCGTGCGATTCGTTCAAGCGGCCGCGGAGACGCAGCTCGCGGCCGTGAGCAGCATCCGGCAGGAGTTGGTAGAGGTCGCGGACGCAACACACGACGGTGTAGCCCTGGCGGGTGGAATGCTCGAGCTGGTGGCCTCGCTGGGGACGCGCGCGCAAGAACTCGAGCGTTCGGCCGCGCGCTTTCGGCTGCCCGAATCAATTCCCGCCAACCCGCCGAGTGCGGTTCGGTAAGTCGGCCGGCGTCGAGAACACCTCATCGGTGCCCGCCAGCAGCTGCCGGGCTGATCGCGTCCGGCCCTGTTCGTCGCGAGCCAACCCCGCAGCACCGCTTCGCGCGGAGTGCACGCGGCCAGCGAGCGGGATCGGCGCGTGATGATTTTGTGATGCATCGCTTCGGGCCCGACACGGGCCGTGAGACGAGGCCACAATCTTCAACAGAGATGCGACTGTTTTCCACGGGAAGAGTGGACGGAGGCTCGACTGTGTTTCCCCAACTCATTGGCGTCCTCGCTGTTGCGCTTGCAATCGCCCCGGCGGCTCAGGCAGCGACGATCATTCCGGGTTCCGAGTCGAGCTACGGGGGCAAGAGCTACGCGCTCCTCGATGCCGCGACCTGGACCGATAGCGAGGCCGCGGCCGTCGCACTGGGCGGGCACCTCGTCACGATCGAGGACCTCGCGGAGAACCAGTTCGTCTTCGCCACGTACGCCAACTACGGCAACGTCGATCGCACCCTCTGGATCGGCCTGTACTGGAATGGCTCGGAACACGTCTGGAGCTCCGGATCGACTTCCGTGTACCGAAACTGGTGGCCCGGCGATCCGAACGGCTTCGGAGGCGAGCCCTACATCGCGATCGTCCCGCTTTCGCAGCACCCCAGCGCCGCGCAGTGGTTCGACGCGAACGACGCCGGCAGCGGCTACAACGTTTTCGGAGTCATCGAACTCGGCACGGTCCCAGAACCGGCGACGTTCTGGCTCCTCGGGTCGGGGCTCGCCCTCGCGATGTGCGGGGTTCGCGGCCGCCGACATCGCGTGAACTGACGGAAGCCAGCGCTCGCGAGAATCAGGCGGTCCGAGAATCGCCCAGTAACTCACCCCAGCGCTCGCGCTCTCCCTGCGCGAATCGGTGCCTCGTCACCTAACACGGCGGACTCTGTCGTGACCCTCGACTCGAGTCCCGTCCGCCGTCGTCTCGACCGGGGGGCTCATCCTCGCCGCGGCGACGCCTCGCACGCGGAGCCCCAAAAGCGGGTCGTCGCGCTCTCCATTGATACCGGGGCCGTCGCCTTCCATCATGCTGGCGATGGGCTGCGCGTTGCGCAGACGATCTTCCACTTCTTGCTGTGAGGCGGGCGCATGGAGCAAATCGAGCGCCCCGTTCGACTCGATCGCCCGGTGGACATCGCCTCCGATCACGTCCTCGGCGCTCCCGGTGCCGAGATCACGCTCGTCGAGTACGGCAGCTACGCGTGCCCGCATTGCCGCGCTGCCAACGAGCGCATCGCGGAGATCCGCCAGCAATTCGGGGATCGCATGCGTTACGTGTTCCGTCACCGGCCGGTGACGGGAAGCGATCTCGCGCGCCGCGCGGCGGAGCTCGCCGAGTGCGCGCCTGACGCAGAGAAGTTCTGGAGAGCACACCGCGTGCTCATGGAGCGCTCCGAGACGCTGACCGAGGCGGATCTGCACGCGGTCGAAGCGGACCTGGAACTCGAGATGGAAACAGCGCCGGGGCGCGAGGAGGGGGCGCTCCGTGCACGGGCTCGGGTGGAGGCCGACACCGCGAGCGCGCGCGCGAGCGGCGTCGCAGTGACGCCCACCTTCTTCATCAACGGCCGCCGCTACGAGGGCTTGTGGGAGCACGGCGCCCTCGCCGACGCGATGCTCGGCTCGCTCGGGCACCGCGTGCGTGTGGCGGCGCTCGACTTCGCGCGCTGGGCGCCCTCCGCCGGCGTGCTGCTGTTGCTCGCGACCCTGCTGGCCGTGGCGCTCACCAACTCTGCGCTCGGGCCGCGCTTCGCCGCCCTCTGGGAGATGCCGTTCGGGCTCTCATTCGGCATGCACGATCTGCGAATGCCGCTCCTGCGCTGGATCAACGAGGGCCTGCTGACGATCTTCTTCCTCGTCGTCGGACTCGAGATCAAGCGCGAGCTCACCGTCGGGCACCTGGTGAGCTGGCGCTCTGCCGCGCTGCCGATCGCCGCCGCGATCGGGGGAATGGTGGGGCCGGTGCTGCTCTACCAACTCGTATTGCCCGACGGCCCTTGGGCGCACGGCTGGGGTGTACCGATGGCGACCGACACCGCGTTCGCGGTGGCCGTCATCGCGATGCTCGGGCGCCGCGTGCCGGTCGAGCTGCGCATCTTCCTGACGGCGGCGACGATCGCCGATGACATCGGCGCGATCGGCGTCGTGGCGATGTTCTACTCGGAGGCGTTGCACGCCTCCGCCCTCGCTGCCGCGGCCGGGCTCAGCGCGGCCCTCGCGCTGCTGAATCGGCTCGGCGTCTACCGCGTCGCGCCCTACTTGTTAGTGGGCGTCGCCCTGTGGGCGGCGCTACTCGCAGGCGGCATCCACGCCACGCTGGCCGGCGTGCTGCTCGCCCTGTTCATCCCGACCCGCGAGCCAGCGAACCTGCGCGCCTTGATGGCGCAAGCCGATGCGATCCTCGGGGCCGAGGCACAGCGCAGCGGCGACGTGCTGCGCCGTGGGCCCTCCGTGCCTGCGATGCGAGCGCTCGACGCGATCCACGACCGGTTGGAGTCGCCGGCAGATCGGATGCTGCGCACGGTCTCCGTACGCTCGAGCTACTTCGTGCTGCCGCTCTTTGCGCTCGCCAATGGCGGCGTCGCCTTCAGCACGGGCTTTCTCCAGGGCCACGAGGCGCTGATGCTCGCGATCGCAATGAGCCTCGTGCTCGGGAAGCCATTCGGAATCGTCGTCGCCTCTGCACTGGCCGTATTGTTACGGGTCGGCGTCAAGCCGGCCGAGTATTCGTGGGTACAGCTCGCCGGTGCCGGCGCACTCTCCGGCGTGGGCTTCACGATGTCCTTGTTCATCGCAGGCGAGGCGTTCCCGCTGGCTGCGGACTTCGCGGCGGCGAAGGTCGCGGTGTTTGGCGCCTCGGCGCTGGCGGCAGCGATCGGCGCCGGCGTCCTCTTTCGCGCGGGCCGCAGCTCATCGTCTTGAGCGGCCGACGGAGTCTTGCCTCTCCGTCCCCGCCGACCTTTGGCCAGGCGTCGTCAGACACACCTGTCGACGCGCTTCAGCCGGGGGCCGCGTCCTCGACGCGGCGCATGAGCCCGAGAAGCAAGGTGCGGCTCTCGACCAGAGCGGACGCTCCAGGAATCGTGTTGCGCCGCAAGGAGGCGAGCATTCCATAGACGGTGAGGTCTGCCATGCTCACGCGATCGGCGTAGAAGAACGGGCGACCGCCGAGCAGGTTCACGAGGTCGTCGAGCCGGGCCTCGAGGCCCCGTAACAACTCCTGCCGTGGATCGGCGGCAGCCCCTCCGAGCCGAGCGCGCAGCATTCCGAAACGCCGGGCGCGCGGCGCGCGGCTAGCCGCAGATCTGTCGAGGCGCTGCCACTCTTGGAAGTACCAGAGGAATGACTCGTCGGCCCAATCCTCGAGCTGTCGCTGCTGCGCAGCGACCGTCGGATCCTCGGACACGAGAGCGGGTTCGCGCTGCAGCTGCTCGAGCCGCAGCAAGATGTTCGTCGAGTCCGAGACGAGTTCGCCGTCGACGGTCATCACGGGCAGGAGACCCGTGTGGGGGCTGAAGCGCCGGATGTCCTCCGGCCGAGCGGGCTCGATCAGCTCGAACTCCAGCCTCTTCAGCAGCAGCGCGCGGCGACACTTCTCGGTGTAGGGCACTCGACGGTATCCATAGAGCTTGATCTCGGGCACGGAAGCCTTCCGCCAGTTCGGCCGTTCACGGCGACACGCATGACGGTAGAGACGGCTCGATGCACGCGCCGCCACGCCAGGGCGGGGCCGCGGTGCGCCGCGGCCATCCGCGCGAAGTGGCCGGGGGCAGCGGCTTCGCGGCTGCCGCCTTCGCGTCTCTCTCAGCGGGCACCGAGCAGATCCCCATGCACCCCAGCAGTGCATCGAGCAATCGGTCGCTATCCCTCCGTGCTTCCAGCGATCGAGGACACGCTTCGGCCCGGAGGTCTCTTGAGCGCGGACAACATGCTTTGGAAGCGCGAGATCGTCGATCCAGCCGACGCGAGTCGAGACACTGCGGGGATTCGCCGGTTCGCTGAGCTTATTACGGCGTGCCTGCGCCGGCTCGCATCGCTCGTCTCGATCCGTGGCGGGGTCACCCGGTTCGGCGGATGAGCCCCGCCGTCGCCTTCTCCAACGTCACGCTTGCCTACGGGCCCGTTCCCGTGATCGAGGACCTGTCGCTCGCGCTCGCTGTGGGGCAGACCCACTGTCTGCTGGGCCCCAGCGGATCGGGGAAGTCGACGCTCCTCCGGTCCATCACCGGCCTCGCCCAGCCAATCCGCGGCGAGGTGACGGTGTTAGGCCGGCGCGTCGAGCCTGCCGGGGCAGCCGCGCAGCGCCAAGCGAACCGCTCGACGGGACTCGTGCTCCAGGAGGGCGGACTGTTCCCGCACCTCTCGGTGCGCGACAACGTCGCGCTGCCGGCCGTGCTGGCCGGATGGTCTCGGGAATCGATCGAGCGCCGTTTGACGGAACTCGAGGCGCTGGTGGGCCTCGCGTCCGAGCTGCGGAACCGGCACCCCCGCGCGCTGAGCGGGGGACAGCGCCAGCGTGTCGCACTCGTCCGCGCCTTGTTTCTCGATCCACCGCTTCTCTTGCTGGACGAGCCGCTCTCGGGCCTGGATCCGCAGAGCCGCACCGAGCTGCAGGATGAAATGAAGCGGTTGTTCGGGTCGCTGGCGCGCACCGTGGTGCTCGTGACCCACGACGTGCCCGAGGCGCTCTTTCTCGCCGACACCGTCACTCTGCTCGATCGTGGCCGCGTCGCGCAGCACGGCCCCGCCGAGGCGCTTGCCCGCCATCCCGCGTCCGATTGGGCTCGGACCTTCGTCCGGTCGGCGGTGCCCCGCTGGCGCCACATGCTCGACCTCGTCGACGGCGAGAGTGAGCGATGACTCGCCGCTGGTTTGCGTTGGGGATCGCACTCGGGGTGACCGCAGCAGCGATCGGATGTCGGCGGGCTCCCGAACAGCCCGTGATCCGAGTCGCGTCGCTACGGGATGTCGAGGGTCAGGTACTGGGCGAGATCCTCGCCCAACTCGTCGAGTCCGCCGGAGAAGCGCGTGTCGAGCGCAGGCTCGGCCTGGGTGGGTCCGGTGTCGTCTTTGCAGCGTTTGGCGCGGGCGAAGTGGACCTCGTACCCCAGTACTCGGGCACGCTCGCGGAGGAGCTGCTTCGAGAACCCGCCCTCACCGACTTCGCCACCATCCGTCGGAAGGTCGAAGCCCTCGGCTACGACGTGCACGGACCGCTCGGTTTCAATAACACGTACGGGATCGGCGTGAAGCGGGAAGTGGCTGAGCGGTTCGGCCTTCGGCGGATCTCCGATCTCGGCGGGCGGCCCTGGCGAGGCGGCGTGACCCCGGAGTTCCGGGAGGCCATGACCGGGCTCGACGCGATGGTGAGCGATTACGGCCTCGCGCTCGGCGACGTCCGCACCATGGAGCACGCACTCTCCTACGTGGCGTTGGCACGCGGCGAGGTCGACTTCGTCGACGTCTACACCACCGACGCCACCATCCGCCGACAAGATCTGGTGGTGTTGGACGACCCCCTCGCCGTGTTCGTGCGCTACGAGGGGCTGGTGCTCGCCCGGAGTGGGTTCGCTCGCCGGTACCCGCGGTCGTGGGCGGC
>JANNKN010000543.1:0-1686 GCA_031396315.1 Deltaproteobacteria bacterium | reverse complement strand
TCGGTGAACTATCCCGAGTTCGCGGCGCCCGCGGCGCGCGCCGTCTCGAACGGTGAAGCCACGCGCGGCATCGTGATTTGCGGCAGCGGCCTCGGCGTGATGTACACCGCGAACCGCTTCCCGCGCGTGCGCGCTGCGCTCGTGCTCGACGTCGACACGGCGGTCGCCGCGCGCCAACACAACGACGCCAACATGCTCGCGCTCGCGGGCGACAAGACCGACCCCGAGACTGCCTGGCAGATCGTGCAGAAATTCCTCGCGACGGCGTTCGAGGGCGGCCGCCACGCAGCGCGCGTCGCTGCGATCGACACGCTCAGCGCCTCCCACGACGGTGCACTGAACGCCGCCGATCCGATCGTCGCCGACATCCTGCGTCGCGAGGCGCGCCGCCAGGCCGAGGGCCTCGAGCTGATCGCGTCGGAGAACTTCGTCAGCGAGGCCGTGCTGGAAGCGGTGGGCTCCGTCGCCACCAACAAGTACGCCGAGGGTTATTCGGGCAAGCGTTACTACGGCGGCTGCGAGGTGCTCGACGAGGCCGAAGATCTCGCGATCGCGCGCGCGAAGCAGCTGTTCGGCAGCGACCACGTCAACGTGCAGCCGCACTCGGGTTCGCAGGCGAACGAGTGTGTCTATCGCGCAGTTCTCGGCCTCGGCGACACGATTCTCGCGATGAATCTCGACCATGGCGGCCACCTCACGCACGGCAGCCCTGCAAACTTCTCAGGCAAGCTCTACAAGATCGTTCCCTACGGCGTGCGTCAGGACGACGAGCTCATCGATTACGACCAGCTGCGCGAGCTTGCACTCGCGCAGCGCCCGAAGCTGATCCAATGCGGTGCGACGGCGTACTCGCGCGTGATCGATTTCGCGCGCTTCCGCGAGATCGCGGACGAAGTCGGCGCGCTGCTGTTCGCCGACATCGCGCACATCGCGGGCTTGATCGCGACCGGTCATCACCCGAGCCCGGTCGGCAAGGCGCAGCTGATCGGCACGACCACGCACAAGACGCTGCGCGGGCCGCGCGGCGGCATGATCCTGTGCGATCAGGCGTTCGCGAAAGCCGTAGACAGCGCGGTGTTTCCGGGCGGGCAGGGCGGCCCGTTGATGCACGTCATCGCGGCGAAGGCGGTCGCTTTCCGCGAGGCGCTGGCGCCGGGCTTTCGCGATTACAGCGCGCAGATCATCGCCAACGCGCGCGCGCTCTCGGCGGCGCTCACGGAACTGGGCTTTCGCATCGTCTCGGGCGGCACCGATAATCACTTGTTCCTGCTCTCGCTGGTCGGCCGCGATCTCAGCGGCAAGAAAGCGCAGGAGGCGCTCGATCACGCAGGTATTACGGCCAACAAGAACATGGTGCCGTTCGATCCGCGCACGCCGTTCGTCACTTCGGGCCTGCGCTTCGGTACCCCCGCGCTCACCACGCGCGGCATGCGCGAGGGCGAGATGCGCGAGATCGCCGCGCTGATCGCGCGCGTGCTCGCGCGCCCGGCCGACGCGGCTCTGGCGGCCGTGGTGCGGGGCGAGGTGCGCACGCTCTGCTCGCGCTTCCCGCTCTACCCGGGCCGCTGGCAGCGCGAGTAGCAAGCGCCGCTTCGCGCGCAGCGAGCGGAACGCGAGCGAAGGTCAACAAACGAGGAGAGCGCGCCACCGTGCAGTGCCCGTACTGCAACGACCCGTCGAATCGCG
>JANNKN010000120.1:0-5588 GCA_031396315.1 Deltaproteobacteria bacterium | reverse complement strand
TTGATCTGGTCGTGCAGCTCTGGCGCTGGATGATCACGCGCGGCTACGGCGGCGTGCTGCAATACGACCCGGCGTCGCTCGACCGGATTCGCGCGCTCTCGCAGCACCACAGCGTGGTGTTTCTGCCGACGCACAAATCGAACCTCGACCACGGCACGCTGCAAGTGTTGTTGCACGAGAACGGCATGCCGCAGAACCACACGGCCGGCGGCATCAACATGAACTTCTTCCCGCTCGGGCCGCTGGTGCGCCGCGCGGGCGTATTCTTCATCCGGCGCACGTTCAAGGACGACGAGGTCTACAAGTGCGTGCTGCGGCACTACATCGATTACTTGGTCGAGAAGCGCTTCCCGCTCGAGTGGTACATCGAGGGCGGCCGCTCGCGGAGCGGGAAACTGTTGCCGCCGCGCTTCGGAATGCTCGCCTACGTGGTCGACGCGTATCGCCGTGGGCGCTGTGAGGACGTGCACCTGGTACCGGTATCGATCGCCTACGACCAGATCTCGGACGTGAGCGATTATGCCGCTGAGCAGCGCGGCGCCGCGAAGGAAACCGAGAGCTTCACTTGGTTCCTGCGCATCGTGCGCCGGCTCGGCAAGCGCTATGGGCGCATCCACGTGCGCTTCGGCGACGACGTCTCGCTCGCGAAGGCGCTCGGAGCGCCGAACCCGAACGCGGCGCCGAACCCGGACGATGAGAGCCTCGCGCTGCAGAAGCTCGCGTTCGAGGTGTGCGTGCGCATCAACCGCGCGACGCCGATCACGCCCATCTCGCTGGTCTGCCTCTCTTTGTTAGGGCGCGGCGACCGCGCGCTCACCCCGGAGGAGCTGCGCGACTCGCTGCGCAACCTCGCCCTGTACGTGCACCGCTGCCGCCTGCCCGTCACCGAGGAGCTCGCGCTCGACTCGGCGCAAGCGCTCGTGCCTGTGCTCGAGGAGCTCGTGCGCAGCGGCCTCTTGCATCGCTACGACGAAGGCCCGGAAGTCGTGTACGGCATTGCCCAGGAGCAGCACCTCGCCGCGGCCTACTACCGCAACACGGTGATCCACTACTTCGTGACGGGCGCGATCGCCGAGCTCGCGCTGCTGCGCGCCGCAGAGCCCGGCATCGAGGATCGCCGCACCGAGTTCTGGAACGCGGCGCTCGCGCTGCGCGACCTATTGAAGTTCGAGTTCTTCTTCCCGGACCGCGAGAACTTCCTGGCCGAACTGCGCGCCGAGCTCGCGCTACACGTGCCGAGCTGGGAGCAGGCGCTCGGCGAAGACGCCGATGCGATCACTGGTTTACTCCCGCGGCTGCGTCCGTTCCATTCGCACCGAATCCTGCGCCCGTTCCTCGAGGCCTATCGGGTGGTCGCCGACGCGCTCGAGCGCGCGCCGGCTAGCGAGAAGATCGAGGATGATTCGTTCCTCCGGAAATGCCTGGCACTCGGCAAGCAGTATTCACTGCAGGGCCGCGTCGCGCGGCAGGAGTCCGTGTCGCAAGCGCTGTTCGGGACGGCGCTCAAGCTCGCGCGCCACCGCGGCCTGTGCGGGCCCGGCGGCGACGATCTCGTCGCTCAGCGCCGCGCCTTCGCCGCCGAACTGCGCGAAGACATTCGGCGCGTGGATGCGATCGAGGCGCTGGTGAAGGCGCGCATCGCGGGAATTCTGTGAGCACGCGCGCCCGCGTCTCGCGCGATGAATGAGCGCGCGCTGCTCGTCCGCGCGGCATTCGCGGACTGGTTGGGTTGATCGAGCCGTCCCGAGAGGATCTCGCATGAGTATCTCGAAATTTGAACTCATACCCATCGCAGCCGTGCACGGCGCCCGCGCCGAAGTCGAGGACGATTTCTGGGGCGGCGCCGAATCGCGCATCGTGCTCACGGACGCTGTCGAGGAGAGCGCGCTGGAAGGCATCGAGACCTTCTCGCACGCCGAGATCTTGTTCCTGTTCGACCGCGTCGAGGATGCGAAGATCATCCGCGGCGCGCGCCATCCCCGTAACAATCCGGCGTGGCCGCTCACGGGCATCCTCGCGCAGCGCGCGAAGAATCGGCCGAACCGCCTCGGCTCGACGATCTGCCGCATCGTGCGTCGCGAGAGGCGCACGCTCTTCGTGCGCGAGCTCGACGCGGTGGAAGGCACGCCGGTCGTGGACATCAAGCCGGTGCTGCGCGAATTCCTACCGCACGAGGAAGTGCGCCAGCCGGCGTGGGCTACGGAGCTGATGCGCGAGTACTGGGAGAAGCCGAGGTAGGCGGCAGCGCAACGCCGCAGGCGAAGCGCGCAGCGCGCCGTAGGCGCGCGCAGTAAACGCGATAGCCTGCGCGCCCCGATGCCCCCCACGCGCGCCCGCTACACGATGCTCGCTTTCGCGCTCGGTACGATGGCGCTCGCGTACATCGACCGCGTCGCGATCTCGCTGTCGAGTTCCTCGATCCAACGCGACCTCGCGCTGAGCGACAAGCAGCTCGGCTACGCCTTCAGCGCGTTCACGCTCGCGTACGCCCTCTTCGAAGTGCCGAGCGGTTGGCTCGCGGATCGCTTCGGCGCGCGGCGCATGATGACGCGCATCGTGCTGTGGTGGTCGGCCTGGACGGTGGCGACCTCGGCCGCAGTCGGATTCCGCTCGCTCGTCGCGGTCCGGTTTCTGTTCGGAATGGGAGAGGCCGGCGTCCTCCCGACGCTCACGAGTGCGTTTCGGCGCTGGCTTCCCGCGCGCGAGCGTGGCCGCGCCTTCGGCCTCACCGTGGCGGCGGCGGCACTCGGCTCTGCGATCTCTCAGCCCATCGTCGGCGCCATGCTCGAACGATTGTCCTGGCGCCAAGTGTTCGTGATGTTCGGCGGGCTCGGTGCCGCCTGGGCGCTCGCGTGGTACGCCTGGATGCGCGACGACCCGCGCGAACACGCGGCCGCGAACGCAGCGGAGATCGCGGAGATCGGCCCGCCCGCGCAGGAGGCCCACGCCGCCGTTCCGTGGAGACGGTTCCTGCGCAGCCGCAACCTGGTCGTGATCTGCGCGATGTACTTCTGCGCGATCTACGGCTGGTATTTCTTCATGACCTGGCTTCCCCAATATCTCGAGCGCGCGCGCGGCTTCGATCTTCGCCAGACGAGCCTGCTCGCTGCGCTGCCGTGGCTCGCGATCGCCGCGGGCTGCTTCTTCGGGGGCTTGATCTCCGACGCGCTCGTGCGCACGCGCGGCTTGCGCTTCGGCCTGCGCGCACCGGGCATCGTCGGCCTGCCGATCGCGGCGATCATGATCGTCGGCGCGATCCTCACACCGAGCGCTGCGCTGGCGACGGGCTTTCTCACGGCCGCAGCCGGCTTCGCCGCGCTCGGTATCGCGTCCGCGTGGTCCACCTGTCTCGCGATCGGAGGCCGGCATGGCGGCGTCGTGAGCGGCGCGATGAACATGTTCGGGAATCTCGGCGGCGCGATGAGCCCGATCGTGTTCGGGCAGAGCCTCGAGCGCGACTGGGGCTGGAACGTGCCGCTCGCGAGCGTCGCGGTGCTCTACCTGGTGTCGGGGCTGATGTGGCTGCTCGTCGATCCCGAGCAGGGGCTCGATTCCGAGCCCGCCTAATCGCTCAGCGGAAAAGTGCGTTCATCTCGGGATAGCTGAGATCCGGCGTGTCCCCGCTCTCGCCGAGCAGCGCACGCGCTTCACGGCGCGCGAGCGAGTAAGCGTTGATCGCGATCGCCGCACCTGCGCTCACGCGCCGCACGCCGAGCGCGCGCAGCTCCGCGTTCGCCGGCAAGCCGGGAACGAGCATGAGGTTCAGCGGTAGATCCACCGCCGTCGCGATCGCGCGGATCGTCTCCGCCTTCGCGAGCCCGGGCGTGAAGAAGCCGTCGGCGCCGGCCGCGCGGTAGGCGAGCCCGCGCGCGATCGCCTCCTCGCGCGCGCGCTCCTTCGGCACGAGGCCCTTCAGGAACACGTCCGTGCGCGCGTTCACGAACAGCGCGAAGCCCGCGCTCTCGCCTGCGCGCTTGGCGGCCTCGATCTTCGCGCACAGCAGATCGGGCGGGTCGATGCCGTCCTCGAGATTCACTCCGACTGCGCCCGCGTGGACGAGCAATCGAATCGTCTCGCCCACCGCGACCGCGTCCTTCGCGAGGCCGGCCTCGGCATCCACACTCAACGGCAAGCTCGTGACGCGTGCGATCTCACGCGCAGCGGCGGCGAGCACGCGCGGCGGGAGCTGGTTGCCGTCCGCGTAGCCGAGCGACCAGGCGAGGCCCGCGCTCGTGGTCGCGATCGCGCGCGCCCCGCACGACGCGAACAGCCGGGCACTGCCGACATCCCAGGCGTTCGGAAGCGCGAGCAGCTCTCCCTTGCCGTGAAGCCCACGAAATTGAGCGGCGCGATCGGCTTGCGACATGTCCGTTCCTCCTAGCCCCGAGCATCCGCAATCGCGCCAAAACCGCTCGCCGTTTCCGGACACGCACGCGTCACTCGCATTACAACTCCACCTTCGTCCCGCTGCTCCCGACTCTCAGGATCTGCTCGCAGACCTCGACGATCGCCGCGCCGGCTTCGTCGGGCGCGAGCCCGCGCGCGTGGATGTTGCTGATGCACTTGCGATCGGCGTCGGTCGTCCCCGCGTGCGGACGGAGCGTCAAATAACAACCGAGGCTCTCGGAAGTCGCGAGGCCTGGGCGCTCGCCGATCAGGTGTACGGCGAGCTGCGCGCCGCTCGCGGCGCAGATGCGGTCGGCGATCGCGACACGGCCGAGCGTCACGGCGACCGGCTTCGCGAGCGGGCCGAGGCGCGCGAGCCCACGCACGAGCGTCGGCCAGACGCGTGCGAGCTGCGCCTCGGCGGCGCGCGCGGAGAGGCCGTCCGTGACGACGAGCTGCACGACGGCACCCGACACGCGCACTGCGGCGATGCGTGCGACCTCAGCGTCCGCCAGTGCGCGCCCGAGCTCGGGGCGGCGCAGGTACGTCTGCTTGTCGGCTGCAGCGGAGCGCACGAATAGGAAGCCGCGCGCGCGCAGCTCGGTCGCGAACGCCTCGCTCCATGCGCTCTGCACGGCGTCGCGCGCGCGCGCATGATCGGCGCGAAAATCGAGCGCGCTCGCGGTGCGGGGGCGCACGCCGGCGCGGCCGACGTCCAGGCGCGCGGGCGTGGCGCGCAACAGGCGCGCGAGCTCGTCGTCGCTCATCGCTTCAAGCGAGCAGCGCGCGGGGATCGCCCGCGCGCGCGGTGAGGCGGCCATCGCGCATCAAACCGCGCGCTTCGAGCCAGCGCTCGAACTCGGGCGCCGGGCGCAGGCCGAGCAGCTCGCGCAGCGCCGCGACGTCGTGATAGCTCGTGCTCTGGTAGTGCAGCATGCAGTCGTCGCCGAGCGGGACGCCCATGAAGTAGTTGCAGCCCGCGGCGGCGAGCAGCATCGCGGTGCTCTCGAGATCGTTCTGGTCCGCCTCGGCGTGATTCGTATGACAAACGTCGGCGCCCATCGGCACGCCGAGTAGCTTGCCCATGAAGTGATCTTCGAGTGCAGCGCGCGCGATCTCGCGAGCGTCGTACAAATACTCCGGGCCGATGAAGCCGACGACCGTGTTCACGAGCAACGGCGCGTAACGGCGCGCGACGCCGT
>JANNKN010000099.1:0-2162 GCA_031396315.1 Deltaproteobacteria bacterium | reverse complement strand
CAGCCAGGCTGATCAGCGACGCGTGGTCGGTGCGGCCACGGCTCCGAAGCATGCCGACCCTCCGGCGGCTGCGGCAACAGCTCGATCGATGTGACCGATTTCGCCCTTTGCCGGTGCGACGTGCCGATGCAGTCCGAGCCGGTATCGCCGCCACCGAGAATCACCACGTGCTTCCCGGTCGCGAGGATCGCCTCGGAATCCGGAACCGCGTCACCCGCGACACGGCGATTCTGTTGCGGCAAGAAATCCATCGCGAAGTGCACGCCGGCCAGCTCGCGGCCTGGCACCTCCAGGTCGCGCGCCTTCTCGGCGCCAACGCACAGCAGTACCGCGTCGAAGTTCTTGCGGAGATCCGCAACCGAGTAGTCGGCGCCGACTTGCACACCCGTTTGGAACGCGACGCCTTCCTCGCGTAGCTGCTCGATCCGGCGGTCGATCAGCCACTTCTCGAGCTTGAAATCGGGGATGCCGTAGCGCAGCAGCCCGCCGACGCGATCCGTCTTCTCGAAGAGTGTGACGGAGTGGCCCGCGCGCGTGAGTTGTTGGGATGCCGTCAGGCCTGCGGGACCCGAGCCGATCACCGCGACCGAGCGACCGGTACGCCGCGCAGGCCGCACGGGCCGAATCCAGCCCTCCTCCCAGCCGCGGCGCACGATCTCCCACTCGACCTGCTTGATCGCCACCGGCTCCTGGTTGATGCCGAGCACGCACGCTTGCTCGCAAGGTGCCGGGCAAACCATCCCAGTGAACTCGGGAAAGTTATTGGTGCTGTGGAGGCGCGCGAGCGCGTCCTCCCACTTGTCACGAAAAACGAGGTCGTTGAAATCGGGGATGATGTTCCCGAGCGGGCAGCCGTTGTTACAGAACGGGATGCCGCAATCCATGCAGCGCGCCGCCTGCTCCTTCGTCTTCTCGTGCGAGAAGTCCTCCTGCACGCTCCGGTAGTCCTCGAGTCGCTCGCGGACGCCGCGATAGTGCGTCTTCTCGCGCGCGTACTTCAGGAAGCCGCGCACGTCAGCCATTGCCGCTCCCCGAAGCGATGCGATCCGTGAGCGCCCGCTTGTAGTCCTTCGGGAACACCTTCACGAACTTGGCCGCGACCGCGTCCCACTTCCGTAATATGTCGTCGCCTTTGCGACTGCGCGTGTAGTCGCGATGGCGCCGGACGAAGCGGCGCACGGTCTCGAAATCTTCGTCGCTCATCGGATCGAGGTCGACCGTCTCGGGGCTCACGCGCGAGGCGAACGTGCCGTCCTCGTCGAACACGTAGGCGATCCCGCCGCTCATGCCCGCGGCGAAATTTCGCCCGGTCTTGCCGAGCACGATCACGGTGCCGCCCGTCATGTACTCGCAGGCGTGATCTCCGACGCCTTCGACCACCGCGGTCGCTCCGCTGTTGCGCACGCAAAAGCGCTCGCCCGCGACGCCCTGGAAATACGCCTCGCCGCTCGTCGCGCCGTACAGCACTACGTTGCCCGTGATGATGTTCTCCGACGGCTCGAAGGTCGCCGCGCGGGGCGCTTTCACGATCAGCTTCGCGCCGCACAGGCCCTTGCCCGCGAAATCGTTCGTCTCACCTTCCAACTCGACGGTGATGCCGTTCGTACAGAAGGCCGCGAGGCTCTGGCCGGCGCTTCCCGTCAGCTTGATCGTGATGGTGTCTTCGGGCAGGCCGGCCTCGCCGTACTTCCGTGAGACCTCGGAGCCGAGGATCGTGCCGAGGGTGCGGTCGGTGTTACGAATCACGCGTTCGATCACGACTCTCTCGCCGCGTTCGAGCGCCGGCGCCGCTTGCGCGAGCAGCGCCACGTCGGCAACGCGCTCGAGATCGTCGATCAAGTTCTGGCGCGTCACGTTCGAGATCGCGTGCGGCACTGCCGGCTTGTGAAAGAGCTCGCTGAAATCGAGACCCTTCGCCTTCCAGTGCCCGAGCGCGCGCTCCGAATCGAGGCAATCTACCTGGCCGATCATCTCGGCGACGGAGCGGAAGCCGAGCTGCGCCATGTACTCGCGCGTCTCCTGCGCGATGAACATCAGGTACCGCACGACGCTGTCGGGCGTGCCGGCGAACCCAACAATTACCGCTGTTTTGTTGAGATGTTTCCTGACAGTGCATCTTGCGCTGCATACCTCATAAAATTACGTTGGCCGAATGGTTTTAT
>JANNKN010000097.1:0-2995 GCA_031396315.1 Deltaproteobacteria bacterium | reverse complement strand
AGATGACGTTTCGCGCCGCTCGCTGGTGCGTACTGGTGCTCGGAGTGCTCGTCGCCTCCGAAGCGCTCGCGCGCAACACATTCGTGGATCTCGACGTGGCGGAGGCTCGTGCGCAGGGAGCCGGCCACGAGAACCTGCTCGCCGTGCCAGTCTTCATGGCTGGCGAAGAGCATCCGGCGACGAGCGAGGAGCTTGGAACCTTCACTACGAACCGAAGCACGAACGCCTTCAACAAGTCGGATCGCGCTGCCTGTCAGATCGCGTTCCTCTCCGCCCTGATCGTTCTGCAGAATCGCGCGCAGCTCGAGGGAGGCGACGCCGTCGTGGACGTGCGCTCCGTGACGCGCGGCAACGCGCTCGAGAGCGCGACGCAGTTTCGCTGCGTCGCGGGCAACGTGGTCGCGGCCGTCGCTCTCGAGGGTCGCGTGGTGAAGTTGAAGAAATGAGCGCGCCATGTCCGACCCGCTGCAAAAATCCCTCGGCCTCTCCCCCGAGCTCCATGCGTATTTGGTCGCGCATGGCACTCCACCCGACGCGGTGCAGCGCGAGCTGATCGCGGAGACCGCGAAGCTCGGGCCGATCGCGATCATGCAGGTGGCGCCCGAGCAAGGCGCGTTCCTCACGCTGATCGCGCGGCTGATCGGCGCGCGCGAGGCGGTCGAGGTGGGCACCTTCACGGGCTACTCGTCGCTCGCGATCGCGCGCGGGCTAGCAAAGGGCGGGCGGCTGCTCTGCCTCGATGTCTCGGCGGAGTGGACCGCGATCGCGCGCCGCGCCTGGGAACGCGCGGGCGTCGCGGATCGCATCGAGCTGCGCATCGCGCCCGCCGCGGAGACGCTGCGCGCGCTGCCGGAGACGCCGCGCTTCGACCTCGCGTTCATCGACGCCGACACGACCAACTACGGCGTTTATTACGATGAGATCCTGAAGCGCACGCGACCGGGCGGCCTGATTCTCGTCGACAATGTGTTATGGAACGGCACGGTCGTCGATGCGTCCGTGCAGGACGACAACACGCGCGCGATCCGCGCCTTCAACGACCGCGTCGTCGCCGACGCGCGCGTCGACTGCGTGATGACTCCGATCTCGGACGGGCTCACGCTGCTGCGCAAGCGCTGAGACGAAACGAAAGAGCCGCTGCCGGGGCGCGCCCGACAGCGGCTCTGAAGATCGCATCGAAGCTCAGAAGCGCAGGAACGCGCCCCAGCCGAGCGTCATGTAATTGAAGTCGTCGATGTCACCGGTCGCGAGGTTGTATGCGAACTCGCCGGTGAGGCCCCACGACTCCGAGATGTAGTAGTCGAGGCCGCCCCCGAAGCGAACGACGAAGCCGCTTTCGTCCGACGCGACGTTCGTGCTCACGAATTCCCAGCCAATGCCCGTTGCGAGGTACGGCTGCACGCGCTCCGTGAGCACGTAGTACCGCGCATTCGCGGCGATCAGCGTCGAGGTCAGATCGAGGCCAGCGAAGTCCACGAAGTCTCCGCTGTATTCGACCAAGCCTTCGACGGCGAATTTCGGCGAGGTGCGGAAGCCGATCCGCCCGGAGGCGCCGAGGCCGGTGTCGAACAGGCCACTCGGCGCGCCATCGAAGCTCTCGAAGCTCGCGACGCCGTTGAGCTGGCCGTACATGCCGGGGCGCGAGTAGTCCTGAGCGACTGCAGCCGAAGCGCAGAGCACGAGCAGTGCAGAAATCGTAATCCAAAGTGCCTTCATGGTTCCCTCTGATGTGCCGCGTCGCGCGGCGTTGTGTCGCCGTTCCTTGCGGCAAGCCGGGTGCGAGGGCTGAAGTAGATCGTGCGAGCGCAGTTTCCGGCGCTGCGTGCGCGAGTCCGACGCCCCGTGCGTGTGGCAGGAACCCCTCGGCGGCGGTTCAGCGCCTGAGCAGCAACGCGACGAGCTCAGCCTGACGATGTACGCCCGCCTTCGCGAAGGCCTGCTTCAAGTGGCAGCGAACCGTCTCGATCGTGATGCCGAGCAGCTGTCCAATCTGCGTGACAGTGAGCCCGCGCGAGAGGCACTCGGCGACGTGACTCTCGGTGGGCGTAAAGCGAAACCGCTCGCACACGCTGCGCGCTTCGAACGCGTCGCGGCGCCGTACGATCAGCAGCGCGCGCTCCAAAGCGGGTCCGAGCGGGAGCACGCGAACCCCGAAGTTCAGCAACGGCGACACCGGAAGGAGAATCTCGTCCGACGGAACCTGCGTGCGAATCGCCGCCACGATTTGCTCGCGCACCTCGCGCAGCACTTCGCCGGCGCCGAGCACGAGACGCTCGGCGAGCGCGCGCGGCCCATGGGCCGCTGCGAGCAGCTTTCGCGCTGCGCGGTTCGCGACGACCACTTCGTGTGTCGCGTTGACGATGAACTGCGCGTCGGGGTGAACTTCGAAGCAGGCAGCCTCCGCGAGCCCCGAAGCCGCGCGGGATGGGCCTGGCGGGGCCGGGCTCGGAGTTCGCGAGGGCCATTTCAGCGAGCGGTTGATCGCGGTTTGGACCATGCAAGCAAAATTGCCCCCTCGCGCCTCAGCTTTGCTGTGAACTGTTTCACACCCCAGTGAATTTCAGGGGCCGGCCGCTCGAGTCGCGTCGCCGCGCGACCAACGCGCTGCGGCGCGAGCCACGGATTCGCCGTGCGCTCGCGCAGCCTCGAGGTGGGCGGATGTCGGGCCGGCTTCGCCTGCGCGCGGATTCGTCCACGCGAGCGGGCCCCAGTGGCAACCCCCTTCGAGGTACTGCGGCGAGCGATTGCTCATCGGGACGAGCAGCATCCCATGCTCGGCGAGGTTCGCGAGCAGTGAGATCAGCGTGAGCTCGCCGCCTCCAAGGCCGCCGTTGCCTGCGCTCGCGAACACCGCGCCGACCTTTCCGATCAGCGCGCCCGTCAGCCAGAGCGGCGCCAGCCGCTCGAAAAACGCGGACATCGCCGACTCCATGCCCGCCATGTGCACGCCGCTGCCGAGGATCAGGGCATCGGCCGCGAGCGCCTGCGCGGGCGT
>JANNKN010000091.1:0-3468 GCA_031396315.1 Deltaproteobacteria bacterium | reverse complement strand
ACGGATCGCGTCAATGAATTCATATCCGCGCTTGATATATCTTTCCACTGCATGGACACAAGTCTCGCCATCATTCTGCGAGCGGACAGTCATTCCCTCCGCCATGAATTCCAGCCGCAACTCAACATTGTTCACCACGTTGCCATTATGCGCCCCAACCATGTCACCGTTTGAATCCAAATGCGGCTGTGAATTAACTTGCGAAGGTTCGCCAAACGTCGCCCAACGCAATTGCGTAATCCCACGCTGTCCGCGCATCTCGGCGATGTTATATTTCGCCGCCACCGAATCCACCTTGCCCACATCTTTTCGCAGATCGATCTTCCCACTATTCAAAGTCGCTGCACATCGAAGCCGAGCGCCGCAACCAGCATGTCGATCGACTGCAGGAACCCGCCCGAGAGCAGCTGCAGCATCGGGCTGCGCGCGGCTTCCTCGGGGGTCTTTCCGAACAGCATCACATCGCTGATCACGGCCGGCGCGCCGTAGGTGCGAATGTCGGACCATTCTTCGGCGCGGACGTGGGTGATGGCGCGCGAGAGCGAGGAGATCGCGAGCGGGAAGCGCTCCGTAATGCCGCCCGGGTGGATGCCGGTGCCGTGGAGCGTGACGCCGCCCTTGCGACAGGCGGCCTCCATCTCGGCGACGCTCTTCGCGTTGAACGGGTAGAACCAGCCGAGCGGCGTTACCACGTTCTTGCCCGCCTCGAGGATGCGGCGCACCTCGCGCGGGTTCGCGGTCAGGGGGCTGTAGAGCACGCACTCGGCGGGCAGTGCGAGCAGCGCGTCGACATCGCGGGTCGCGCGCACGCCGATCGGTGCGCGCCCGACCAGCTCGCCGACATCGCGGCCTTCCTTGCTCGCGCCGTGAACCCAACAACCCACGAGCTCGAGCTCGGGGTGATCGAGGATGCCCTCGATCGCCGCCTTGCCAACACCACCCGTCGCCCACTGAATCACGCGAATCGCCATCGCAACCTCCAAAGGAGGGCGCACGATACCCCGCGCCGGGCGGCGGGATATCGTGAGTGCATGCCGAGTTGCTCGCTTGTGCCTGTGCGTTTGTGCGTCGCCTCGCTCGCAGTCGCGGTCTCGCTCGCTTGCACCGCGCGCGCAACGCGGCCCGAGCCCGAAGCCGCGCGAGCCGCCGAGCCGCGCGCAACCTGGAACGTCGTGCTGATTACGGTGGATGCCCTGCGCGCCGATCGCATGAGCCTCTACGGAAACGAGCGGCGCACGACCCCGCAGCTCGACGCGTTCGCACGCGACGCCGCGGTGTTCGAGAATTTCTTCGCCGTCTCCGCGCACACGAGCCCCGGGGTCGTCTCGTTGCTCACCGGGCAAAACCCGCCGGTGCACGCGCAGACGACGCAGTACAGCTTCTACGACGCGTTGATTCCCTCTCCGCTGCGCGCGCTCGCGGCGCGCGGTTACGACGTCGTCGGTTACGCGATGCGCGGCGCGACCTACTCAGAGCTCGGTTTCACGCGCGGGCAGGACGGCATGCCGACGGAGCAGCTGCTCGAACAGCTGGCGGCCAGCGAGCGGCCGTTCTTCGCGTGGCTGCACACGCGCGAGACGCACCTTCCGTACAAGCCCGCGGCCGAGTTCGGAGGACGCTTCACGCGCGGCCTGAAGCTCGACTCGCCGCTGCTGCGCGCAGTGCGCGAGCACGCGATCGTGCTGCGCGACGCGAGCGTGCAGATTCCCTACCGCCACGCGGGCCAGGTTGCCGCGCGCCCGGGCGATGCCGAGCCCCTGCGCGCGCTCTACGACGAGTGCGTCGCGAGCGCCGATGCGAGAGTCGGCGCGTGGCTTGCGCAGCTGCGCGCAGCAGGGCTGCTCGAGCGCACGCTCGTAGTGATTACGGCGGATCATGGTGAGGAGTTGCTCGAACACGGCTGGGTCGGCCACGCGTCGACGGGCTACGACGCCAAGCTCACCGACGAAGTGCTCCACATCCCGCTGATCGTGCGCGTACCCGGCGGTGCGCACGCAGGCCGCTATCGCGCGCTCGCTTCTCAGGTGGATGTGATGCCGACGCTGTTCGAGTTGCTCGGCATCGACGGCAGCGAGCTTGCGCCGAATCAGCAGGGGGTCTCGCTCGCGCCGGTAATGCGCGGCGAGCAGCCCGAGGTGCGGGAGTTCGTGTTCGCGGAGACCACGCGCAAGGGCTGGACGACGCCGCGAGCCGAGACGCGGCGGCGCGTCGTTGCGCTGCGAACCCACGACCGCAAGCTGATCGTGGCGGACGGCGCAACGCCTGCCGCCGGTGGGTCGGTCCACTTCTACGATCTCGCGCGGGACCCCGGTGAGCTGGAGAACCTCAACGCGGCGCGCGCGCCGCGAAGCGCCGAGCTCGCGCCTTCCCTGGATTGGCTGAGCCGCGAGGTGGTGCTCCAAATCCAGCGTCATCGCGCGGCCGCGCAACGCAGCGTCGAGGCGGCCGCGCGCGAACGCCTGGCGCTGCAAGACGCGGGCAGCGCGCGCGACGACGCGACCGCGGTGGTCGCGCAGTGGCAGGCGATTGCGCGTCAGCACGCAACTTGGGGTCTCGAGCGCGACCCGTTTTACGCGGGCGATACCGCGTGGAGCGCTCTGCGCGAGCAGGCTGCCGAGCTCGCCGCCCGCGCCATGCGCTGCGAAGCCCATGGCCAACCGACCTCGTCGCCCGAGTGCGCGCGATCAGAATGACCCGCGCGCGATAAAACCCGAGCGGATTCAGCCGCTTACGGAGAGTTTGCTGCTGCCGAATCCCTCGTACGCACCGGGGTCAGACCCCGCCTGCGTACGAGGCCTCGACGTGTGGGCTTACCGGGTCGGATGGTTCGCCGGGAATTTCGAGACGCCGAGTCTTGAAACTCAAAGTGCCGTAGGTCACAGTCGGCGCGAATCAGCTCGGGTCAGCAATTCGAGGGACAACTTCGCGTTGCTGGAGAGACGTCAGGCGCCAGTGCGCTTGCGGTCAGGGCCCCGAGCTATCAGGGGGACTCCAGTACATGTTCCAGCGAAAGACGTTCGTGTCCGCACTGCTGGCCAGCGCGATTGCGCTGCCCGCGTTCGCTCAGGATGCCGCGCCGGCTGCGGCCGCTGCGCCGGCAGAGGAAGACGGCGCGCAGCGGACCGGGATCGAAGAGATCACCATCACGGCGCGCAAGGTCTCCGAGAATCTTCAGCAGGCGCCGCTCGCGGTGTCGGCGTTCGACTCGCAAATGCTCGACAGCATGGGCATCTCCGACACGCAGGACGTGTCCGCTCTCGCCCCGAACCTCTACCTCACCCAGACGCCCGGCTCGAGCGCGAACCTCGCGCTGGCGATCCGCGGCGTCGGCGGTGCCGAGCCGCTGCTCACGCGTGAGCAGGGTGTCGCGCTCTACATGGATGGCGCCTACATCGCGCGAGTCACCGGCGCGATCATGGACCTCGTCGACATCGAGCGAATCGAAGTGTTGCGCGGGCCGCAGGGCAC